>JBQCIZ010000501.1:0-7071 GCA_051953235.1 Nitrobacter sp.
GAATTTTGCAAAATCCTTCGCGGTGCCGCGCCCGACGCCAAGGCCGCGCGCGACCTCGTCGAAATATTGCATGCCGATCAGTTTCCCGGTGAGGTGCAGCAGATAGGCGGCATCGTCGGGACCGAACACCTGCACCGCAACCGGCGCGGCGGTTCGGACATATTCCATCGCGTAGTTGAGATAGGCCTTTTCCAGCCGCGGTTTCGGCCAGCTCTCGACCGGCAATGCGGGCGCCTTGTCGGGATCGAACGTCGGCGCTTCGAGGTGACGGGCGAAAACCAGACGGCAATCAAGTTTGAGATCGTCATCGTATTCGCAGTAATAGCCTTCGAGCCCGTCCTGTCCCTCCACCGTCTGCTTGGTGCAGACGAAGCCGAGGCCTAGATTGCCGAGCGCGACGCCGTTGTTGGCGTGCCAGCCGCGCAGCATCGCACGCGAGACTTCGCCGGGCACGCCGCAGATCGCGGTGCCGCGCCAGATCCAGCGCGGCGGCGGATAGCGGATCCAGGCCTTGCGATCGGACTCGTACATGTATTCGACATGCACGCCGCCGATCCAGTTCGAGAGGTAATGATACTGCGCCGCTGCGACCGCGGGCGGCAGATGCGCGAGGCCGAGCTTTTCCAACCCGGACAGAAACTTCTCCTGCTGCTGGCGGCGAAAAACGCGGAACACAAATTCGGCGGCATCGGCGGTGCCGCGCCGTGTCACCACGGTGAGGATCAGGCCGGTGAAAAAGGCGTGATAGAGATCGGCAACACTACGCCATGCGATCCAGCGCGCTTCATCGCTGTCGTGCCGGACCACCGCCATGTCTTGCCTCCCTGCCAATGATCGAAACTGCGAACGGTTCGTCATCCTGAGGTGCGCGCACTTGCGCGCCTCGAAGGATGAAGCCACACGTTATCACCCTTCGAGGCTCCATGCTGCGCATGTCGCGCCTCAGGGTGACGCATCACACCCGGAAATGCTTGGAGAGTTTCAGGCCCTGTGCCTGATAGTTGGAGCCGATGCGCTGGCCGTACATGGCATCAGGCCGCGCCAGCATCTTTTCGTAGACGAGCCGGCCGACGATCTGTCCATGTTCGAGAATGAACGGCACCTCGCGCGAGCGTACTTCAAGGACAGCACGCGCCCCCTGCCCGCCCGCGCCGGCATAGCCGAAGCCGGGATCGAAGAAGCCGGCATAGTGCACGCGGAATTCTCCGACCAGCGGATCGAACGGCACCATTTCGGCGGCGTAGTCCGGCGGCACCTGCACCGCTTCCTTTGACGCGAGAATGTAGAATTCGCCGGGATCGAGGATCAAGCTGCCGTCGGGCCGCGCCTTGATCGGCTCCCAGAAGTCATCGATGGCATAACCGCCACGGCGATCGATATCGACCACGCCAGTGTGGCGCTTGGCGCGATAGCCGACAAAGCCGTTGGCGCTTTCACCCGAAAGATCGACGCTGAGCGCAACGCCGTTGGCGAGATCAGCATCGTCCACATCGACCAGCCGCTCCCGGGCGTGGAGCGCGTCGAGTTCGTCGGCGTCGAGAATGGCGTCGCCGGTGCGGAAACGAACCTGCGACAGCCGTGATCCCTCGCGCAGCAGCACCGGAAATGTTTTTGGGCTGATCTCCGCATAGAGCGGGCCGTG
The DNA here is from genome assembly GCA_051953235.1 of Nitrobacter sp. Lineage (GTDB taxonomy): Bacteria > Pseudomonadota > Alphaproteobacteria > Rhizobiales > Xanthobacteraceae > Nitrobacter. The sequence goes on from JBQCIZ010000501.1 coordinate 1,643, forward strand.
ATAACCCGCGCCGATCATGTCGAAGCGGCGCGTGCCGTCGGCGATCACGCGCGTGAATACGTCGAGCCGCCCGGTGGAGCTTTTCGGATTGGCCGCGGCAACGATTTCAGGCGGCAGCGCCAGACTCTCCAGCAACGGCACGATGTAGACGCAGTTGGTCTCCAGCACCGCGCCATCGGAGAGATCGATCTCGTGCAGCTTCAGTTCGTCGATGCGCTCCGCCACCGTCGCGCCTGGTCCCGGCAGAAAGCTCGCGCGCACCCGATAGGCAATGCCGCCGAGCCGCAGATCGAGACTCGCCGGCTGGATCTGGCTCTCGACGAACGGATACTCCGGCAGGATCAGGCCGGCATCCGCCATCGCCGCGATCATGCGGTCGGGCAGGATGCCATTGGCGTCGGGCGGAAGCGTGAATGACACGGTGTCGTCCTTGCGGCTTGCGCCTAATTAGACCCTGAAAACAGGCGTTTTATCGGTTATCCGATGGTTGGCTTGACGAAAAGAGTACGGGGGACTAAGAGCATGACTTATCCCGTGGTGATTTGAGCCGGCCGGCTTGCAGCCACGTAAAATAAGTCGCTAAACAGGCCGGGGACAATGTGATCCCGGCTTGTGGAGTTTCTCCAGGCCGGTTTTTTTGTGACCGTTTTCCAAGGCGGTCACGCAGGAGGTCACATGTCGAAGTCGCCCACCGCCAAATATCATCCCGAAACCCGGCTGGTTCATTCCGGCGTATTGCGCTCGCAATTCGCCGAGACGTCCGAGGCGTTGTTCCTGACGCAGGGTTACGTCTACGACACCGCCGAGCTGTGCGAGGCGAGGTTCAAGGGCGAGGACCCCGGCTTCATCTATTCGCGCTACTCCAACCCCACGGTCTCGATGTTCGAGCAGCGCATGGCCGAACTCGAAGGCGCAGAAGCCGCACGCGCCACGGCGACCGGCATGGCCGCGGTGACAACCGCGATGCTTGCGCCGCTGAAAGCAGGCGATCACGTCGTCGCCTCCAAGCAACTGTTCGGTTCGTGCCGCTACGTGGTGGAAGACCTGCTGCCGCGCTACGGCATCCAGTCCACGCTGGTCGACGGCCTCGACCTCGACCAGTGGCAGAAGGCGATGCGCCCGAACACGAAAACCTGTTTCCTGGAAAGCCCAACCAATCCGACGCTCGACGTGCTCGACATCGGCGCCATCGCCGAGATCGCGCATCGGGCCGGCGCGCGGCTTGTGGTCGACAACGTGTTCGCGACGCCGATCTGGCAGAGCCCGCTGGCGCTCGGCGCCGACGTCGTGGTGTATTCGGCGACCAAGCATATCGACGGTCAGGGCCGCACGCTCGGCGGCGTCATCCTGTCGACGAACGACTTCGTCCAGGAACATCTGCAGACGTTCCTGCGTCAGACCGGACCTTCGATCTCGCCGTTCAACGCCTGGGTGCTGCTGAAGGGATTGGAAACGCTCGGCGTCCGCGTTCGCCAGCAGACCGAAAGCGCGGCTGTCATCGCGGATGCGCTCGCATCGCATCCCAAGGTGTCGCGCCTGATCTATCCCGGCCGCGCCGATCATCCGCAGGCGGCGACCGTGAAGAAGCAGATGCGCGCGGGTTCGACGCTGATCGGCTTCGAGGTCAAAGGCGGCAAGGCGGCGGCGTTCCGCGTTCTCAACGCGCTGAAACTCGCGCGCATCTCCAACAATCTCGGCGACGCCAAAAGCCTCGTCACGCATCCCGCCACCACCACGCATCAGCGGCTGGCGCCGGAGGTGCGTGCCGAACTCGGGATCGGCGAAGGATTCATCCGCTACTCGACCGGCCTCGAGCACCGCGATGACCTGATCGACGATCTCACGGCGGCGCTGGAGACGGCGTGAGCTTTTCCCCTCTCCCCCTTGTGGCAGAGGGTGCCTGAGCGAAGCGAAGGCGGTGAGGGGTGTCTATCGACAGAAAATGCCCCCTCACCCGGCTCGAATTCGCTACACTCATTCTCGCCACCCTCTCCCACAAGGGGAGAGGGGAGAAGAGAGAAAGGTCTCACATCGGCCGATAGGCCGTCACGGTCGATGGCGGACTGATACCCGCCTGGACTTGTTCCACTGACTTGATGATGTCGTCGCCGAGCAACTGGGCAAAACAGGCGTAACCCCAGTCGTTCATGTGCAGGCCGTCAATGTTGACGAAGGTTTCGAACGGCAGCGACTGTTGGTCGTGCCAGTCGCGCATGACCGCGAAGCGCGGGAAAATTCCGATGTGCCTGTAGTGCGCGACCTTGCTCAGCAACCCGACCATCTTGCTGGCGCTTTCGCCCTTGGCATTGACCGCCGGCGAATATTGCGGATCGACCAGAACCACGTCGGCCCCGGCGGCCTGAATAATTCCGACTCCCTCTTCAACGAGCTTGCCCGTGGTCACCGGATCGAGATTACGCAGCACCGCATTAGTGCCGACTTGCCAGATCACCATGTCAGGCTTGGCATCGATCACTTCGGACTGCAGCCGCCTCATCATCTCGGGCGCGTCTTCGCCGCCCTTACCCCGATTGAGCACGGCGATATCGGCTTTGGGATACTTGCGATGCAACTGCGCGGCCAGCCGGTTCGGGTAAGTGAATTCCGGCGCCGTCGAGCCGTAACCTTCGGTCGAGGATGAACCGAAGGCGACAATGACGACGGGTTTGTTGGCGGCGAGCTTCGCCGCCACATGCGGCAGCGAACCCACCGATGGCGCGACGCCTTTCGGCGGCAGGCACGGGACCCGGTTGAAGATATCGCCCGCCCGTGTTGCGACCGCCTTCACCTTTTCGATCACCTTGCCCGGCAGACCCGTCTTCGCAGGCGTTGCGGCCGCCATGTCGGACGAGGACAAGGCGGGGGTTGCGGTCGCCATGGGCGCGGTCTGCGCAACCGCACTCGACGCTGCCAAGCCGAGCAGCATAAGTACTATTGCCGCCGGACCCGCGGCTCTGGGGAGGCGATCGAGAGCTTTCATCAACGCTGGATCCTGAGTTCGGCGGGATTGATGCGGGCGGTATCGATCACGAATGTCGACAGCGCGCGTCCGAGGCAATCGTGAACGCGTTTGGCGAGATCGGCGCCACGCACCGCGCGGAACAGATCGAATTCCCCGCTCTCGTTCCAATGGTGCATGATCGCAAACCGGTCGAACACCGGCACGTCGTGCTGCTGGGCCACGACCCGCATGTTGTCGATATAGGTGGTGGGTGAAATCATGGTTTCCGTGCGCGGACTGTATTGCATGTTCATCAGGACCACGTCAGTCCCCGCCTTTTGCAAGGTATCCACGCCCGCATCGACGGCCCCGCGAAAGTCATCGATATCGACCGATCGAATAGCATCGACAGTCCCGGTCTGCCAGACGACCAAGGTCGGCTTTTTTCCCTCGGCAAATTTACCGAGGTCCGGGGCCACGTCCTGGGCAGTCTTCCGCGGCACCAGTTCCGTCGAGACGTTAACGGTCACGCCCGGCAGCTTCTCGCGCAACGCCGCCTGCAACCGTGCGGGATAGGCGTCGCCCTCGGCCCCCGGAATGGTTGAGGAACGGCTGCCCACAACCAGAATTTCGAACGGGCCGCCCGCCTTGACCGCCGACGCGACCCGCGTCAACTGGCTATCGCTGGTCAGTAGATAGGCCGGAACGTCGCAGTTTTTCGGGGCATCCTCGGCGCACAGCGGAGCACCGGCCGTCAAACCGGCCAGCATCATCAGGCCAAGGATCGGTCTCCCGATCGCCCTCATGCGCCCCCTCCCGCGAGATCCGCGTCTCCATTGGCGGGTTTGGAACGGCTTCCGCCCTTGCCCGCAACCTGCTTGTACCACGAAAAAACCCACGCGGCGGCGGACATGATGAGGATTCCGGAAAGACTGATAATGAAGTGAATCCCCGCGCCCCCGCCCGCTTCCGCCAGGATGAAATGCCCGGCAAAGGCGAGGAAGACGCCGATGCAGAAGATTTCCAGGGAGTGCTGGCCGCACAGGATCAGCGGCCGCAGCCACGGTGATTTCAGCCCCGGCCAGTCCTTTGGCAACACCCGTACCGTCAACGCGGCAAGCGCAAGGAAATGCGCGAAACGCAGCACATCGAGATTGGTCTTGTCGATCGGATACATCCACTTCTCGATGATGCGCGGCATGTAGTGGTTGAGCTGCGGCACATGCCAGGTCAGCGTCGTGTAGAACGCAAACAAGAGATAGCCGGCGCAAATCCACAGCGTGACCGGCGACGACAGGATACGCGACATGCGTTTCGCGCCGCCGAGCGCGCACCAGGCGCCGAACACGAACAGCAATTGCCAGGCAAAGGGATTGAAGTACCAGACGCCGTGCGGATAGGCCGGCAGCGCGAGATCGAACTGCCAGGTCAGCGCATAGATCACGACCGACAGCGCGAGCGTGAGATCGGCCTTGCGCTGCATCAGCCACAGGATCGGCGGCAGAAAGAACATCAGCACGATATAAAGCGGCAGCACGTCCATGTTGACCGGACGGAACTTCAATAGCAGCGCCTGCACGATGGTGACGTCGGGCTGCTTGAGGAAATCGAGAATGCCCATTTCTTCCGTGTACAGCGGGTTCTCGAAACTGCTCGCGACATAGGAGATTTCCGCGAGGAAGATCGTGAACAGAAAGACGTGGGCGACGTAAATCTGCCAGACGCGCTTCAGGATGCGCGCGGTCGCGACCACGAACCCGCGATCGAGCATGGCGCGCCCATAGACGAAGGCCGCGGTGTATCCCGAAATGAAAATGAAGATTTCGGTGGCGTCGCTGAACCCGTAGTTGCGGATCGTCATCCAGGTGAAGAGGTTCGGCGGCAGGTGATCGACAAAGATCAGCCAGAGCGCGAGGCCCCGGAACAGGTCGAGCCGCAACTCGCGCTCGGAGGCGGCCACCGGCATCGAAATGGCCGGGGCGCTGCGCGCGATATCGGGGGCTATCGTCCCGGCGTGAGTTCCGACGACTGGATCGGCAACGGACGTCATGGGCACCGCTTCAAAAAGACCTGCAATCGCATCCGGCGACTGAGAATGATTTTACGGGAAAACGACTTCACGCTAACGGCGACAAAAGGGCAATATTGCGGTCGGCGTTATAGTCCGGAACCGCCCTCGGCGCATCATCACAAGCCGGTGGGGTCTGGTTCCCGTACCCGTTTCCGCTATGATCATCCCGCCACGCCAGAGAGCCCCGATGTATCGCGCCGTTACCCGCCAGATCGAAGTCACCGTCGAGCCGAATTTCATGCCAGAACGATCGTCGGCGGAGAAGGGACATTTCTTCTGGGCCTATACGGTGGTCATTACCAACGCCGGACGGGATACCGTCCAGTTGCGCACCCGGCACTGGATCATCACCGATGCTTCGGGGCGAAAGCAGGAAGTCCGCGGCGAAGGCGTGGTCGGCGAGCAGCCCGTGCTCGC
>JBQCIZ010000502.1:0-3922 GCA_051953235.1 Nitrobacter sp.
CGGATCGCAGCGAGCGGACCCGGGCCGAGCTTCGTGTAGGTCCCGGTCTCGCTATCGTTGATCGCGCTATCCGCAGGTTCAATATCGTCCGGCTCGGGTTCGGGTTCGGCCTCAACGTCGGCGATCGCAGCCGCAACGACAGGGGGAGGGGTCGGCGCGCTCGGCGGCGCCGTGAGGATTTCCTCGGCGAGATGAAGTTCGGGCTGTTCTGCCGCAGCTTCCGCCTTGATCGCGTCAGGCGTGTCAGGCCGCGTTTCAGGCTTGTCGAGAATTTTCGCGATCGCAGCAAGCGCATGGTCGGTCGGATCGTTCTGGGTCATGGGCTCGCCTCCCGCGTCGATACGGGACGAGCTGGCAGTCTCCTTGCCATGCGAAATGACGCCCGTCCCAAAGCGCATCCAGGACGGCATGTTCAGGCGCAAAGGGGCGGTTTTTTGTCTTTCCATGGCCGTTGTTGTTCCAATTGTGCGGCAAGACGGAACAGGGTCGCCTCATCGCCAAAGCGTGCCGCAAACATCATGCCGAGCGGAAGTCCGGCCGCATTCCAGGCAAGCGGCACCGACATCGCCGGCTGACCCGACATGTTGAACATGCTGGTGCCCGGCATGTAACGCCGCAATACTGGCGCGATGTGCGACAGATCATTCGACATCGTATCGAGTTCGCCAAGCCGCAGAGGTGGTGAGCACAGGGTCGGTGAGAGGAAAATATCGCAACTCTCGAAGAACACCGCGAGGCTTCGCGAAATCTGGAATGCCGCGAGTTGCGCGGCCACGTAATCGACCGATGCGGCCTTCTTCGCATTATGCGCGCTGGCAAGCGTGAGGTGTTCAAAGTCGCGTTCGGTGACGGCGCGGCCGATGCGCTGCTCGGTCAGTTGCACGGCGAGCGCTGTATTCGCGGCAACGATGGTCGCCATGACCGCGGCGGGATCGGCGGCAAGCGCCGGCGCGCGTTCCTCCACGTGATGCCCGAGGCCCTCAAGCATCCTTGCGACATCGCGAACCGCGGCCGCGATCTGGGGATCGATGGCATCGCCATAGGGCGAGCGGTCGGTGAAAGCGATTCGCAACCGGCCGGGATCGCGGCCGACCTCCTCGATGAAGGGGCGTTCGGGCGCCGGCGCGACGTAGGGACTCGATGGTTCCGGCCCGTGAATGGCATCCAGCATCGCCGCGCTGTCCCGCACGCTGATGCTGACGACATGCCCCACTGAAAAGCCGCCCCAGCCTTCGCCTTTGTCGGGGCCGACCGGCGTACGCGCACGCGTCGGTTTCAGCCCGAACACACCCGATGCGGAAGCCGGGATGCGGATCGATCCGCCGCCGTCGCTGGCATGCGCGACCGGAAGAATCCGGGCGGCGACCGCGGCTGCTGCACCACCCGACGAGCCGCCCGAGGAATGCGCAAGATTCCAGGGATTGCGGGTCGGGCCGAACAGACGCGACTCCGTGGTCGGCATCAGTCCGAATTCCGGACTGGAAGTTTTGCCGAAGATCGCAAGGCCGGCATCCAGAAAGCGCCGGGCCAGGGTGCCGTCGTGGTCCGCCACATTGGCCTTGAACAGGCTTGCACCCGAGGTCGTGACGGTGCCTGCCAGCGGCTCGAGATCCTTGAGCAGGAACGGCACGCCTGTGAACGGGCCCTGCGGAAGGCCTTTCTCGAGTTGCTTGCGCGCATAGTCGTCGTGCCTGACCACGACGGCATTGATCTGCGGATCGACCTTCTCGGTCCGCGCGATCGCCTCGTCCAGCAACTCCTTTGCGCTGACCTTCCTGTCGCGAACGAGCGCCGCGAGGCCGAAGCCGTCGTAGTCGCCGTATTCCTTGAATGCCATGGCGGTCTTGGTGCTCCCTGTGACGAGATCGAGAGGCCGGCCACCGATCGGATGGACGGCATCCGCAGGGGTGGTTAGCCGAGCACGTCCTGATTGATCACGTTCTGGCGGATGTGCTGGCCATCGAGCGCGCTCAGGATGTTTTTCGCGGTCTGTAATCCCATCCGGTCGAGCGCTTCGTGCGTCACGCCGGCGACATGCGGAGCCATGATCACGTTCGGCAGGGAGAACAGCGAGTGTCCCTTCGGCGGCGGCTCCTGCTCGAACACGTCGAGGCCGGCGCCGGCCAATTTGCCCGACGACAGAGCGTCGTACAGCGCCCGTTCGTCGACAATGCCGCCACGCGCGGTGTTGACGAGATAGGCCGTCGGCTTCATCCGTCCGATCCGCGCCGCATTGAACAGGCCGGTCGTCTCCGGCGTCTTCGGGCAGTGGATGGTGACGAAGTCGGCGCGGGGCAGCGCGGCGTCGAGATCGGACACCGGCTCGCAGCCGGCCGCCTTGATTTCGGCCGCGGTCTTGTAAGGATCGTAGACCAGAACATTCATTTCCATGGCCAGGCAGCGCTTGGCGGTGCGCGTTCCGATCCGCCCGAATCCGACGATCAGCACCGTCTTACCGAACAGATCGAACGGCCACTGGCCGATCCGCTGCGGCCAGCGGCTTTCGGTGACCATGGTGTGCATTTCCTGCGCGCGCTTGGCGAGCGTCAGCATCATGAACAAGGCAGCCTCGGCGACGGAAGGCGAATTGGCCGTGCCCGCCGTCATCAGCGGAACACCATAGCGGCTGAGCGCGGGAACATCGATCGCGTCGTAGCCGACGCCGATGCGGGCGACCACTTTCATATCCCCGGACGCTTTCAGCTCGGACTCGCCGAAACGCGTCGGGCCCAAGGCGACGCCATGAACCGGCGCGTGCTGCTTCAGCAGGGCCTCGAAGTCGGCCCCCGTAACCATGTTCGGAAAGGGAATGGCCTCGACGTCGTCGCGTCCCTTGAACAGGTCCCAGCCGAGCGGAGACATCGTTTCGGTAATCAGCAGTTTCTTCTTGTTGGTCGACATTTCCAATCCCTGACCCTTTGTTGCAACGGGGTCAGATAACGGCCCCGCTTGCTGCGTTTAACAAATGCATATTGTTCAGGTCCACCGCCATTTTCAGAGGGGCGCCATCCTGCGCGCCGGCGCTCGGATTGGCGCGACCGCAGATTTGCGCGCCGTTCATCGGAAAATAGATCAGGGTTTCCATGCCCATCGGTTCGGTGACGTCGAGGCGCTCCTCGAAGGGTTCGAAGCCGGGGCCTGAATTGGATCGGGCATCGGTAATATGTTCGGGCCGCAGGCCAAGAAGCAGCTTGTCGTCGCGGTTGATCGACTTGTATCGCGCGGCACGCTCGGGCGGCAACGGGAAGACCAGCTTGTCGTTGATGCGGACGTGCAGCTTGCCAGCGGTTTCCTCGAGCTGGCAGGGAATGAAGTTCATGGCCGGCGAGCCGATGAACCCGGCGACGAATTTGGTCGCAGGCTTGTGATAGAGATCGTTCGGCGAGCCGACCTGTTCGATCTTGCCCTTGTTCATCACCACCACCTTGTCAGCCAGGGTCATGGCCTCGACCTGATCGTGGGTGACGTAGACCGTCGTGGTGCGAACCTTCTGGTGGACCTTCTTGATCTCGATGCGCATCTGCACGCGCAGCTTGGCGTCGAGATTGGACAGAGGCTCGTCGAACAGGAAGACCTTGGGGTGGCGCACGATCGCGCGCCCCATGGCGACACGCTGACGCTGGCCGCCGGACAGGGCCTTTGGTTTGCGTTCGAGCAGATCGGCGATATCGAGAATGCGCGCGGCCTCGTCGACGCGCTCCTTGATTTCGGCCTTCGGAAATCGCTTCAGGCGCAGGCCGAACGACATGTTCTCCGCAACTGTCATGTGCGGATACAGCGCGTAGTTCTGGAACACCATCGCGATGTCGCGATCCTTCGGCGGCACGTCGTTGACGACATCGCCGTCGATCGCAATCTCGCCGTCGCTGATGTCCTCAAGGCCGGCGATCATGCGGAGAGTGGTTGATTTGCCGCAACCGGA
>JBQCIZ010000503.1:0-6550 GCA_051953235.1 Nitrobacter sp.
GAGACCCAGCAAATTCCAGGATTGCAGCATGTGCGGCGGCAATGGCGCGGTGACATCGATCACCCCACCGCGCGGATGCGGGATCACGATACGGCGCGCCAGCAGGTGAAGCCGCTTCTGCAGGCCACCCGGAAGCTGCCAGTTCTCCTTGTTGAAATATTTGGGATCGCCGATGATGGCATGATCGATATGCGCCATGTGCGCGCGGAGCTGGTGGGTGCGGCCGGTGACCGGCTTCAGCGAGACCCAGGCGAGCTTCTGCGCCGACGTTTCCACCACGGCATAATAAGTCACGGCATGACTGGCGCCTTCATCGCCATGCGCGGCGACGCGCATGATCGAGTCTTCTTCATTCTCTTCCTTCGCCAGATAGGTCGAGATGCGCCCCTGCTTCGGCGTCGGTACGCCCGCGACCAGCGCCCAGTAGATCTTGCGCGCCGAGCGATGACGGAACGAGCCCGTCAAGGTCGAGGCCGCAAAGCGGGTCTTGGCGATCAGCAGACAGCCCGCCGTTTCGCGGTCGAGCCGATGCACGAGGCGCGGCCGCTGACCCTTGGCGTCACGCATCACCTCCAGCATGCCGTCGACGTGGCGTGACAGGCCGGAGCCGCCCTGCACCGCGAGGCCGGCCGGCTTGTTCAGCACCATCACGTCGGCATCCTCGAACAGCACCATCTTCTGCAATTCGTCGCGGATCTTGGCCTCGGCTTCGGACAGATGCGCCGTGGCTTTCGGCGCGTCGAGCTTGAGCGGCGGAATGCGAACGCTGTCGCCTTCGTTCAGGCGATCCTTGCTGTCGGCGCGTTTGCCGTTCACGCGCAGTTCGCCTTTACGCACGATGCGCTGGATATGGGAGAACGACAGACCGGGAAACCGCGCTTCGAGGAAACGATCGACACGCATATTGGCTTCGTCCGCGGTCACAGCGACGGTCTGGACTTTCGTCGGCAGCGGCGCTTCCTTGACCGCACCGGCCTCATCTGGAGGTGCGCGTGGCTTACGCGTCTCAGGGGATGATGCCTGCATTCTTCGAGACTCGGCGTGACCGCCTCGCTCTTCGGAATAACGGCCTCTTTCCTTGAAGCCGCTCGACTTGCTGAGTGGCCGGCCAGGTCCACGCTTGCCTGACGCTTTCGCGGCGGACACCTTGCCACCCGGCTTTGCGTTGCGCTTGGCTTCACGCACTGACTTTTTCTCGAGGGGCTTGCGGAAACGGCGGCTCATGATGATTTGTCTCGTCGCAGTTTGGCCCAATAGTCGAGCCGTTTCCTGATCTCGCGCTCGAAGCCGCGATCGGGCGGATTGTAGAACGTCTGCCGGCCCAGCGCTTCCGGAAAGTAGTCCTGTCCCGAAAAGCCCTCGGGCGTGTCGTGATCGTATTCATATCCTTCGCCATAACCCTCGGCTTGCATCAGCTTGGTCGGCGAATTCAGAATATGTTTTGGCGGCAGCAGCGAGCCGCCCTCCTTCGCGACGCGCTTCGCCGCCCCAAATGCTTTATAGGCCGCATTCGATTTCGGCGCGGTCGCGACGTAAATAACGGCTTGCGCAATCGCCAGTTCACCTTCGGGCGAGCCGAGGAAGTCGTAGGCGTCTTTCGCGGCATTGGCGACGACCAGCGCCTGCGGATCGGCAAGGCCAATGTCTTCGACAGCCATGCGCACCACGCGCCGCGCAAGAAACAACGGATCCTCGCCGGCATCCAGCATCCGCGCCAGATAATACAGCGATGCATCGGGATCGGAGCCGCGTACCGCCTTGTGCAGGGCTGATATCAGATTGTAGTGGCCATCGGCGGACTTGTCGTAGATCGGCGGCCGGCGCTGCAGAATTCCCTGTAGTTGCTCGGCGTTGAAGATTTCGCCCTCGCGTGCGGAACGCCAGACTTCCTCCACCAGCGTCAACGCCGCACGCCCATCGCCGTCGGCCATGCGCACCAGCGCGGCCCGCGCCTCGGTATCGAGCGGCAACGGCTTGCCTTCGACCCGCTCGGCATGCGCGAACAGCTTCTCGATCGCCGCCGCGTCGAGCGAATGAAACACCAGCACGCGCGCGCGCGACAGCAGCGCCGCGTTGAGTTCGAACGACGGATTTTCCGTGGTCGCGCCGACCAGAACCACCGTGCCGTCTTCCATGACTGGCAGAAACGAATCCTGCTGCGCCTTGTTGAAACGATGCACCTCGTCAACAAACAGCAAAGTGCCTTTCCCCATCTCGCGGCGGGCGCGTGCGGCATCGAACGCCTTCTTCAGATCAGCGACGCCCGAGAACACCGCCGAGAGTTGCTCGAAATGCAGTTCGGTCGCATCGGCCAGCAATCGCGCCACGGTGGTTTTGCCGGTGCCCGGCGGTCCCCAGAACACCAGCGAGCCCAGCGTACGCGTCTCCAGCATGCGCGTCAGCGCACCGTCCGGTCCGAGGATGTGATCCTGCCCGACCACATCAGACAATGCCTGCGGCCTCAGACGATCCGGCAGCGGGCGCGGCGCATCGTTCTCCAGGCCCGCGGCAGCGAACAGGTTGGCAGAGTCACGCTGGCGCTTCGCGCTCATCCGCCGAGGGTGACCTGAATCTGCTGGCCGTTGCGCACCAGTGTGATGCGCCAGAGCCGCCGGGATTCGGTAACGGCCTGCTCGAGATCAGCGGTTTTGCCGATCTTCTTGTTGTTGACCGACAGGATGATGTCGCCCTTCTTGAATCCGACATTGGCGGCCATGCCGTCATCTGCAAGCGCCGTGACCACGACACCCTCGACACTGGAGTCGAGATGCAGTTCGTCGGCAAGCGCCGGTGAGATGTTGGCGACCTTCGCGCCCTGGAACGGCGAGCGCGCAGTGATCACGATCTCGTCGCGTCCGGTATCCGGCGCGACTTCCAGCGGCACGGTGAGTTTCATCAGCCTGCCGTTGCGCTGGACTTCGAGCTGCGACGTGCCGCCGAGCGGGCGCGTCGCGAAACGATAATCGAACGCGTTGGGATCCTCGACCGGCTGCCCGTCGATCGACACGATCAGATCGGACAGCTTGAGGCCGGCCCGCGCTGCGGGGCTTCCCGCCGCGACGCTCGCGACCAGCGCGCCGGTCGGCGCCTTGAGGCCGATGGTCTCCGCGATCTCCGGCGTCACCGCCTGTAGGCGCGCACCGAGCCACGGCCGCTTCACTGCCTTGCCGCCGTTCTTGGCCGACGCCACCACCACGCGCACCATGTTGGCCGGAATCGCAAAGCCGATCCCCTGCGAACCGCCGGAGCGCGAGAATATCGCGGTGTTGATGCCGGCAAGGCGTCCGGTCATATCGACCAGCGCGCCACCGGAGTTGCCGGGATTGATCGCGGCATCGGTCTGGATGAAGAACTGGTAATCGGAAATTCCGACCTGGGTTCGCGCCAATGCCGAGATGATGCCATGGGTCACGGTTTGACCGACGCCGAACGGATTGCCGATGGCGATCACCACGTCTCCCACCTGCAATTCATCCGAATTGCTGAAGTCCAGCGTAGGAAATTTCTCGTGGACGTCCTTGAGCCGCAGCACGGCCAGATCGGTGCGGCTGTCCTTCAGTACGATCTCAGCCTCGAACTCACGCTTGTCGGCCAGCGCCACCTTCACCTGATCGGCGCCTTCGATCACGTGGTTGTTGGTGACGACAAGTCCGGACGGATCGACCATCACGCCCGAGCCAAGCGAACGCTGCATCTGTTCGGGTTGCTGCCCGGGCACGCCAAAGAAGCGGCGGAAGATCGGATCGTCGAGCAACGGATTGCGGTTCTGCACCACCTTGGCTGCGTAGACGTTGACCACCGCCGGTGCCACGCGCTGCACGATCGGAGCATAGGACAGCCGTATATCGGCCTGCGACGCCGGGACACGCCGCTCCTGCGCGGTTGCCGGATTGAGGGGCCCGGATACGGCAACGGCGCACAGGGCGGCCGCAAGGAAAGCGTTGATTCGGAACATCGAGACCTCTTGAAAAACTGCCGGAATATAGGCGCTCCGGAACGTCAATAGAAGCTGGCTTTGACCCATTTTGGGCGATGGCGGCGACGTGAACGAAAGTCTTCGTCCAGCCTGCGTACGACACGCGGCAATTTACCTCGCTGGCGCAGCCCTGACTGCTCCGGCCTTCGATGCGGCCCGCCTGACAGACGGTTTCGCACTCGCCTGCCGCGCGCGATAATCCTCGCCCCAGCGCTTCAGGACATCGATGACCGGCCGCAGCCGCTCGCCGGTGTCCGAAAGCGTATATTCCACGCGCGGGGGCACCTCGGCATACACCTTGCGGACGATCAGATCGTCGTTCTCGAGCGCGCGAAGCTGCTTGGTCAGCATGCGCTGCGTGATGCCCGGCATGCGCCGGCGCAACTCGCCGAAACGCTGCGTCCCTTCCTGCAGATGGTAAAGGATCACGCCCTTCCACTTGCCGTCGATCAGATCGAGCGTGACCTCGACCGGACAGCCGGGACCGCAGCCAAAATCCTTGCGTTTCATGCGGAAAATCCCATTAGTATCATATCGGTATGTATATCCCATATCGTACCGTACTTGCAAACATGTTGCTATAAGCGCACGTAGCAGCCATCGTTCCGCAAGAGGAGAACCGGCCACATGAAAGCCGTCGGATACCGGCAATCGCTACCGATCGATGACGCGAATTCGCTGATCGATTTCGAAGACGCAAAGCCCGAACCGAAGGGCCGCGATATCCGCGTCGCCGTGAAGGCGATCTCGGTCAACCCGGTGGATACCAAGGTGCGCAAACGGGCTGCACCGCCGGCCGGCGAGACCAAGATTCTCGGCTATGACGCGGCCGGCGTGGTCGATGCCGTGGGACCGGAGGTGACGCTCTTCAAGCCTGGCGACGAGGTGTATTACGCAGGTTCGATCCAGCGCCAGGGCACCAACGCCGAATACCATCTCGTCGACGAGCGCATCGTCGGCCGCAAACCGAAAAGCCTGTCGTTCGTGCAGGCTGCCGCCCTCCCACTGACGACAATCACGGCATGGGAGCTACTGTTCGACCGGCTCGGCGTGCCGCCGGGCAAGAGCTTCTATCCGCGCTCGCTGCTGATCGTCGGCGGTGCCGGTGGCGTTGGCTCGATACTGATCCAGATCGCGCGCCGCCTCACCGCCCTCTCCGTGATCGCGACGGCTTCACGGCCAGAATCGCAGGCATGGTGCCGCGATCTCGGCGCCCATGCGGTGATCGATCACAGCAAGCCGATGAAGGAGCAGATCGAGGCGCTGAAGCTGCCGCCTGTGTCATTGATCGCAAGCCTGACCCAGACCGACCAGCATATGAAGGTGCTCGCGGACATTGTCGCGCCACAGGGCCGCTTCGGATTGATCGATGATCCTCCGGGCTTCGATGTCAGCCTGTTCAAGGGCAAGGCGGTCTCGATCCATTGGGAGTCGATGTTCACCCGTTCCTCGTTCAAGACGCCGGACATGATCATGCAGCATCATCTGCTCGACGATGTGGCCGACCTCGTCGACAGCGGCGTGATCCGCACCACGCTCGACCAGACCTTCGGCACCATCAACGCCGCCAATCTGAAACGCGCACACGCGCTGATCGAGTCCGGCAAGTCGCGCGGCAAGATCGTGCTGGAAGGCTGGTAGGATAATCCGTCATCGCGAGCGCAGCGAAGCAATCCAGAAAGCACCAAACCAAAAACTGGATTGCTTCGTCGCGAACCTCCTCGCAATGACAAAGGAATTCCTGCGGCCGTTTAACAGCACAAACGAAAAAGCGGCGCCCGAAGGCGCCGCTTTTTATCTCTCCGATGTCAACCGGATCAGGCGGCCTCGGTGGCCTTCTCCTGCACCGGACCCGAATCCTGGCCCTTGGCATCGACGTCGCGATCGACGAACTCGATCACCGCCATCGGCGCATTGTCGCCGTAACGGAAGCCGGCCTTGATGATGCGGGTGTAACCGCCCTGACGATCCTTGTAACGGGGCGCCAGCACGTCGAACAGCTTCCTGACCTGATCGAGGTCGCGCATCTCGCTGATCGCCTGACGGCGCTTGTCGAGACCGCCCTTCTTGCCGAGCGTGACGAGCTTCTCGACGATCGGACGAAGCTCCTTGGCCTTCGGCAGCGTCGTGACGATCTGTTCGTGCTTGATGAGTGACGCCGCCATATTGGCGAACATCGCCTTGCGATGCTCCGCGGTGCGGTTGAGCTTGCGGTGAACTTTTCCGTGACGCATTTTTCTTCCTCAATCCCTGTCGCGACCGCGGGTCGGACATGTTGTGCAGGTGGGCTTCCTGCGTTCGCCCTGCTCTTTGTCCCCTTCCCCTGCGGGAAAAGGTAAAAAGCTCAATAGTGATCCTCGAAGCGCTTGGCGAGCTCGTCGATGTTCTCCGGCGGCCAGCCCGGCACTTCCATGCCGAGATGCAGACCCATCTGGGCCAGCACTTCCTTGATCTCGTTCAGCGACTTGCGGCCGAAGTTCGGGGTGCGCAGCATTTCCGCTTCCGACTTCTGCACGAGATCGCCGATGTAGACGATGTTGTCGTTCTTCAGGCAGTTGGCCGAACGCACCGACA
>JBQCIZ010000504.1:0-3246 GCA_051953235.1 Nitrobacter sp.
CGCGTTAGCCGTTCCAGCGGAAATCTCCAGCCGCAGCATTGGTTTATGGCCCTTCCTCGGATAGAAGGAAGCCGACTCTCCCGGGCCCGGCAACGCGCGTTGCTGCATGCCTTGGGTTTGCCGCAACACTCTCGCATGACGTGTCGATGGCGCCTGTTTGAGGCGCTGCCACGCCGCAGATTGGTCACAGGCCCCGGTGCGCAAGATCGTACCTTCCGAATGGACGAAACGGATCCGGCACTTCCTGCTGGACTTCGACGCGCGCATCGACTCGACACTGTTCTCCTCCGCGGTCGGCGCGCGCGAACTCTACGAGCGCTTCTCCACCTTCATGGACCGCTTCTATGTCGGCCGCTGGAAGCGC
The DNA here is from genome assembly GCA_051953235.1 of Nitrobacter sp. Taxonomy (GTDB): domain Bacteria; phylum Pseudomonadota; class Alphaproteobacteria; order Rhizobiales; family Xanthobacteraceae; genus Nitrobacter. The sequence goes on from JBQCIZ010000504.1 coordinate 365, forward strand.
TGGGTGTTCATCGAGCCGTTGTCGGAAGCCGCGACGCTCGGCCTCGGCGGTCTCGTCATCCTGCTCGCACTGGCGCAGCCGGCGTTCCGCGAAACCGCCGACGAGGACTGGCTGAAGAAGTCGGATCTCGCGGTGACGTTCCTCGATCGCTACGGCAACCCCATCGGCAGCCGCGGCATCAAGCATAACGACTCGATTCCACTCGAGGAATTTCCCGACAACCTGATCAAGGCGACGCTCGCCACCGAAGACCGCCGCTTCTACGACCACTTCGGCATCGACATTTCCGGCACATTCCGCGCACTCGTCACCAACGCGCAGGCCGGCGGCGTCCGGCAAGGCGGCTCCTCGATCACCCAGCAGCTCGCCAAAAACCTGTTCCTGTCGAACGAGCGCACCATCGAGCGCAAGATCAACGAAGCGTTCCTGGCGATCTGGCTGGAAACGCGTCTGACCAAGAACGAGATCCTGAAACTGTATCTCGACCGCGCCTACATGGGCGGCGGCACCTTCGGCGTCGACGGCGCCGCGCATTTCTACTTCAACAAGTCGGTGCGTGACGTCAATCTCGCGGAAGCCGCGATGCTCGCCGGCCTGTTCAAGGCGCCGACGAAATACGCACCGCACATCAACCTGCCGGCCGCCCGCGCCCGCGCCAACCAGGTGCTCGACAACATGGTCGACGCCGGCTTCATGACCGAGGGTCAGGTGTTCGGCGCCCGGCGCAATCCGGCCACCGCGGTCGACCGGCGCGATGAGAACTCGCCGAACTACTATCTCGACTGGGCGTTCGACGAGATGCGCAAGCTGGTCGATACGTTCCCGAAATCCTACACCGAGCGCGTGTTCGTGGTGCGAACCACCATAGACATGAACGTGCAGCACGCCGCCGAAGAGGCGATCGAAAACCAGTTGCGGCAGTTCGGCCGCGACTACCACGCGACACAGGCGGCCACGGTCGTCGCCGATCTCGATGGCGGCATTCGCGCCATGGTCGGCGGCCGGGACTACGGCGCGAGCCAGTTCAACCGCGCGACCGACGCCTATCGCCAGCCCGGCTCCTCGTTCAAGCCCTATGTCTACACCACCGCCCTGCTTAACGGCTTCAAGCCGACCTCGACCATCGTCGACGGCCCGGTCTGCATCGGCAACTGGTGCCCGCAGAACTACGGCCACTCCTACTCCGGCACCGTGACGCTGACGCAGGCGCTGACGCGCTCGATCAACGTGGTGCCGGTGAAGCTCTCGATCGCGCTCGGCGGCAAAGGCGGCCCGAAGGCCGGCCGCGCCAAGATCGTTGAGGTTGCGCGCAAGTTCGGCATCGTGACGCCGCTGCCCGACACGCCGTCGCTGCCGATCGGCGCCGATGCGGTCAACGTGCTCGAACATGCCGTCGCCTATGCGACGTTCCCGAACAAGGGCAAGGCGGTTACGCCGCACGCCATTCTGGAAGTCCGCACCGGCGCCGGCGATCTGGTCTGGCGCTACGATCGCGACGGTCCAAAGCCACGCCAGATCATTCCGCCGTCGGTCGCCGCGGACATGGCGATGATGATGAGTCACGTGGTCAGCGAAGGCACCGCGCGACGCGCGATCCTCGACGGCATCCCCGCCGCGGGCAAGACCGGCACCACCAACAATTATCGCGACGCCTGGTTCGTCGGCTACACCGGCAACTTCGTGTGTGGGGTATGGTATGGCAACGACGATTACTCCCCGACCAATCGCCTGACCGGCGGTTCGCTGCCGGCGCAGACGTGGCACGACATCATGACGGCGGCGCATCGCGGCGTGGAGATCAAGGACATCGCGGGCGTCGCAGCGCCTGCGAAGCCGACCGCCGCGGCGGCTGCGAAGATGGCAGCCAGCGAGGACGATGCGACCCCCGCTCCGCCGCCCGTCCTGACCAAGCGCGGCGCCGAGATTCTGGTGCGCGTGGAAAAGATGCTGGACGAAGCCGGCAAGAGTATCGGAAAGACCTCGTCCGCAGAACCCGCCAACTCGCTTCCCTCGAGTCCGCCCAAGCCGGTGACGACCGGCGCCGTGGCTTTCCCCGAAAGCTTTGCGGCCGCGGGCCCGGGCGATCAGGCAAATCCAGCACCGCGCAAGAACTGATGCGAATTTCGGAAACAGAGTGCTGACCCCGTGCGGCTGATCGTCCTTATCCTGCTGGCGCTTCTGCTCGCCACCGTGGTCGGCCTCGGCGCCACCTGGCTCACCGCAACGCGCGGCACCGATCTCGGCACGCTGACCATCGGCGCGTGGACCGCGCGGCCGCGGACCGGCACCGCCGAGATCGACCCCTACGCGCGCGCGACGATCGCACGCAGCGGCGAGTTGCCGATCGGCACCGGCGACGGCATCGCGTTCCTCGCAACCACCGACGACAAGAAGAAGCCGCTCGACGGCCGCTGCGACGTGATCGTCAGCGGCGTGACCCCGGCGGCGCGGTTCTGGACGCTGACACTCTACGACCGCAAGGGTCATCTCGTGGCGAACTCGCTGCAGCGTTACGGCTTCACCAGCGAGGAGATCGTGCGGAATTCAGACGGATCGTTCGCGGTGCATATCGCCTCGCGCGCCCGCGCCGGCAACTGGCTGCCGACCGGCGGCATCGAGCGCTACACCTTGATGCTGCGCCTGTATGACACGCCGGTCGGGGTCGCAACGCGAACCCAGCGCGATGCGCCGATGCCCTCCATCGCGACCGCGGGGTGCTCATGATCCGCATCCTGTTTGCGATCGTCGGCGGCATCCTGCTGGGCGGGGTCGTGCATCTCGTCAGCGTGCTGGCGCTGCCGCGCATCGCCACGCAGGACGCCTACTCGCGGCTCACAGCGATGACCGCACTCAACACGGTGACGCCGCTGCCGCTGGCCGAT
>JBQCIZ010000505.1:0-3134 GCA_051953235.1 Nitrobacter sp.
GCCGCCGAATTACGTGCGGGATGCCGCGATTTCGCTCGTGCTGCGGCCGCGCGAGTTTCTGGCCAACGCCTGGGACCTTGTCACGCTGAAAGCCGCCATCATCGCGCAGGCTCCGCGCTATTCCGCCATCAAGGTGCCGACTGTGATTATCCATGGCGATGCGGACAAGACGGTGTCGCTGAACATCCATTCGCGCCCGCTGGCTGCCGCGGTGTCCGGTGCGAAACTGATCGTGCTGCCCAGCGTCGGACATATGGTTCAAAACGCGGTGCCCGATCTGGTCGTCAGCGAAATCGAGCAGATGATCGCTGGATTGCGCTAGAGCATGATCCCGAAAAGTGGGCACCGGTTTTCGGACAAGATCATGCTCAATCAAAACAAGCGACGAGTTTGATTCAACGCAGTTGAATCAAACTCTAGAGATCCGCGTCGTTGTTTGGGCCGACGAAGGCGATGCGGACCATGTTGGTCGCACCCGGCGTGCCGAGCGGAACGCCGGCGACGATGATGATGCGCTGTCCAGCTTTGGCAAAACCGTCGCGGAACGCGATCGAGCCGGCGCGATCGACCATATCGTCCTGATCGTGCGCGTCTTCCGCGACCACGCAGTGTACGCCCCAGACCACCGCGAGCTTGCGACCGGTGGCAAGGTTGGGCGTGATCGCGACCACCGGCGGCTTCGGACGTTCGCGGGCGACGCGCAGCGCCGTCGATCCCGAGCTGGTCCAGCAGATGATCGCGGATAGATCGAGCGTTTCGGCGATCTGTCGCGCAGCGTCGGCGATGGCGTCGCCGACAGTCGGCTCGGGCTCGGCGCGCTGCGCATTGACGACGCCGCGATAGGTCGGGTCGCGCTCGACCTCCTCGCCGATGCGATTCATGGTGGAGACGGCCTCGACCGGGACTTTTCCGGCGGCGGACTCAGCCGACAGCATGATCGCGTCGGCGCCTTCATAGACGGCAGTGGCGACGTCGGAGACCTCGGCGCGGGTCGGCACCGGCGACTGGATCATGGATTCCAGCATCTGCGTCGCAACCACCACGGGCTTGCCGGCGCGGCGCGCCAGCCGCGTCATCTGCTTCTGAAGGCTGGGCACCCGCTCGAGCGGCAACTCGACACCGAGATCGCCGCGCGCGACCATCAGTGCATCGGACATTTCGATGATTTCCGGCAGGCGGTCGATCGCCTGCGGCTTTTCGATCTTGGCCATGACCGAAGCGCGGCCGCGGATCATCTTCTTGGCTTCGGCGACGTCGTCGGCGCGCTGCACGAACGACAGTGCGATCCAGTCGACACCAGCCTCCAGGGCGGCATCGAGATCGGAGCGGTCTTTTGGTGTCATCGCCGACACCGCGAGATCGGTATCGGGCAGGCTGACGCCCTTGCGGTCGGACATTTTGCCGCCGATGACGACGCGGGTGACGGCGCGTTCGGACGAAGCTTCCTCGACGATCAGGCGGACCTTGCCATCGTCCAGCAGCAGCGCGTGGCCCGGCCGCAGCGCCGACAGGATTTCCGGATGGGGCAGGTAAACGCGGGTCTTGTCGCCCGGCGTCTTGTCGGCGTCGAGCGTGAAGGTGTCGCCGTTGTTGAGCTGGATCGGTCCGTCCGCGAACGAGCCGAGCCGGAGTTTTGGTCCCTGCAGATCGACCAGAATTCCGATCGGACGGCCGTAGCTGCTTTCGACGTTGCGGATCGTCGTGATCAGCTCGCGCATCTTGTCATGCGACGTGTGACTCATGTTGATGCGGAAGACATCGGCCCCCGCCTCGAACAGGCGGCGGATCATGGCGCTGTCGGATGAGGCAGGCCCAAGCGTCGCGAGGATTTTGATACGGCGCAAACGTCTCATTGCTTGCGCCCGGGTAGTGCGGCTGGCGGCAGGCCAGGCGCGCCCGGAGGTGCTCCGCCGGAAGAGTTGGGCATTCCTGGCAGTCCGGGTGAGGGCGCGGGAATCCCGGGCACCCGTGGAGGGCCCTGCTCGCCGGACTCCGTCAGTTGCACGGTCCAGGCGCGCTGGTCGCCGGTATCGACCTCGAAGAAGCCGGTCCGGTCGAAGCCGCGCGCGAGACAGTTGTCGACGCCTCTGATGGTGAACTCCTTGTCGCGCGAGCACATGAAGGCTTGACCCGACCATTCGCCGCCCCGGTCGTAATCAAGAGCATAGATATAATAATATCGTGCGACGAGCGTTCCGCGCAGCAGCGTTTCGCAGGCGCGCGACGAGACGTTCCACCAGCCCTCGGTGACCCAGCCTTCGGCATCCTTGTAGCCGAGCGCGATGCCGACGCGGCTCGAGGTGTTGTTGCAGAGCCGGAAATCCGCCGCTGCCGGCGCCGACCACAGGCATGCGACAACAATCGCGAACATCGCGAGCATACTCGCGGTGTTCGCCCGGCATGCGGAAGGCGATTGGCGAAGCGAATCCGGTTTGATCATCATATCGTTGCGCGGTGATTTCGCGTGACCGGTCACGGCCTGTCAACGGCTGTTCACGGCAAGGTGCGCATTTTTGGGCCCGCGAACCGCTATTTGCGCTGCGATATGGTAAAATCTGTGACAAACCCCGATATGACAGAGATGTCCGATAGACGACAGCGAGAGCAGCCATGGCCATTGACGACAAGACCAGAATCGAACTGGAAGCCGCGGTGTTCCGGCGCCTGGTCGAGCATCTGCGCGCGCGCACCGACGTGCAGAATATCGACCTCATGAATCTTGCCGGCTTCTGCCGCAACTGCCTGTCGAACTGGCTCAAGGAAGAGGCCGATGCCAAAGGTGCCGTCCTGACCAAGGACGAGAGCCGCGAGGCCGTCTACGGCATGCCCTACGAGACCTGGAAGACGAAATATCAGGGCGCTGCCTCGCCGGAACAACTCGCGGCAATGAAGAAGAGCCAAAGCGGTCATTGATCGCCTTCGCGGTCGCCGGGCGAGCCGAGCCGTTGTGAGCCTGTGGGTCGCTGTGGATGAGCGCGATGCTGCCTTGACGCCAGACGCGCCACCCGGAAGTGTCATTCCTCAAGTGTGGTGAGCGGCGACCTCGTCCGAGCCCACGTTCCACCAGCATCCGTCGATTTCAGGAGTACAGGGATGGCCACCGCTGCCGCCGCCAAGGAAGAACCCGCGACCAG
>JBQCIZ010000506.1:0-8563 GCA_051953235.1 Nitrobacter sp.
GATGCCGAGGCCGTCCATCCGGGCCCTGCGCCGAAGCGGATCGTCACCGGTTACGGCTTCTGGATATTCCTGCTCAGCGACATGGTCATGTTCGCGGCGTTTTTCGCGACCTACGCCGTTCTGCACGACCGGACAGCGGGCGGTCCCGGCGGCGCACAGCTTTTCGATCTGCGCAGCGTCGCGATCGAGACCGGGTGCCTTCTGTTGTCGAGTTTCACCTGCGGGCTTGCCAGCATCGCTGCTGAAGTTCGTAACAGGCTGGCGTTTCAGACCGCGATGGCGGTGACCTGCGTGCTGGGGCTCGCGTTCCTGTCGCTGGAAGCGAAGGAATTCGCAAGCCTCGTCGCACAGGGCGCCGGGCCGACCCGGAGTGCTTTCCTGTCGGCGTTCTTCACGCTGGTTGGCTGCCACGGTCTGCACGTGTCGGCGGGCATCCTGTGGCTGCTCACGATGATGGCGCAGGTCTTCGCCAAGGGTTTTCGCGCCGACATCCAGCGCCGCATCCTCTGTTTCGCGCTGTTCTGGCACGCGCTCGATATCATCTGGGTTGCGGTCTTCACGGTTGTCTATCTTCTCGGGAGTGCGGCGGCATGAGCAGCGACTATCACCCGCATGATCTGGCGCCCGGAGACGAGGGCACCAATATCGGCCAACGCCTGATCGGCTACGGCGTCGGACTGGCCCTTGCCATCCTTCTGACCGTGACCTCGTTCTTCGTCGCCGGTACCGATCTGGTCTGGCAACCCAGCATTCCCGTAGCGCTGGTCGTTCTGGCCATCGCCCAGATGGGGGTGCATCTGGTGTTCTTCCTGCACATCACGACCGGACCCGATAACACCAACAACGTAATGGCGCTGGCCTTCGGCGTTCTGATCGTCGTCCTTCTGATCGGGGGTTCGCTCTGGATCATGGCGAATCTCGATCACAACATGCTGCCGATGGATGAAATCATGAAGATGCAGCGCTGATCCTTCATCAAGCCGCCCATCCGCTGCCGGGATTTGACCACCGGATGCCGCGACCGGCTTGCGCCGTTCGGGCGCAAGCCCCTATATCCTGCGTCAGCCGCGACACGGCGTCCCGCAGATGGCGGGTTCAATTCCCGGTCCGTTCGTGCAAGGATGCTTACCGAACGCTCCGTTCTCCCAAGCTTTTCAAGAACATCGTGAGGTTTCGCCATGGTCAATCGCATGCAATTCTATATCGACGGCGCCTGGGTCGATCCCGTCGTCAAGAAATCGACGCCCGTCGTCAATCCGGCGACGGAAGAGGCGATGTATGAGGTGGCGCTCGGCTCCAAGGCCGACGTCGACAAGGCCGTGGCGGCCGCCAAACGCGCCTTCGAGACATTCTCGCAGACCAGCCGCGAGGAGCGCGTGGCGCTGCTCGAGAAGATCGTCGCCGCCTACAAGACGCGGATGAAGGACATCGGCGCCGCCGTGTCCGACGAGATGGGCGCGCCGCTGCCGATGGCGGAAAAGCTGCAGGCCGGCGCCGGCCTCGGTCACATCATGTCCACCCTCGACGTGCTGAAGAAGTACGAGTTCGAGGAGCAGTTGCCATCCGCCACCGTGGTGCGCGAGCCGATCGGCGTCGTCGGCATGATCACGCCGTGGAACTGGCCGCTGAACCAGATCGCCTGCAAGGTCGCGCCCGCGATCGCCGCCGGCTGCACCATGATCCTGAAGCCCTCCGAGTTCACGCCGACCTCGGCGCTGATCTTCGCGGAAATCCTGCATGAAGCTGGCGTGCCGAAGGGCGTATTCAACCTCGTCAACGGCCTCGGGCCCGAGGTCGGCGCCGCCATGAGCGAGCATCCGGATATCGATATGATCTCGTTCACCGGCTCGACCCGCGCCGGCATCGATGTTGCCAAGCGCGCCGCGCCGACCGTGAAGCGCGTCAGCCAGGAGCTCGGCGGCAAGTCGCCGAACGTCATCCTTGACGACGCGGACCTGACGAAGGCCGTCACCGGGGGCGTCATGCACATGTTCAACAACTCCGGCCAGTCCTGCAATGCGCCGTCGCGCATGATCGTGCCGCTGTCGAAGATGAAAGAGGTCGCCGCGATCGCCAAGGGCGTCGCCGACAAGACCAAGGCGGGCGATCCGCGCGCCGAAGGCACCACCATCGGTCCCGTGGTCAACCGCAACCAGTGGAACAAGATCCAGGCCCTGATTCAGAAGGGAATCGAGGAAGGCGCGACGCTGGTCGCCGGCGGTCCCGGTCTGCCGGAAGGCGTCAACAAGGGCTTCTATGTGCGGCCGACCGTGTTCGCCGACGTCACCGAAAAGATGACCATCGCGAACGAGGAAATTTTTGGACCCGTGCTCGCGATCATGGGCGCCAAGGATGAAGCCGACGCGGTGCGCATCGCCAACGACACGCCGTACGGTCTTGCGGGTTATGTCTCCGCGGGCACTGTGGAGCGCGCGCGGAAAGTCGGGCGGCAGATCCGCGCCGGCAACGTCAATCTGCAGGGCGTGCCGAACGACCGCACCGCGCCGTTCGGCGGCTACAAGCAGTCGGGCAACGGCCGCGAGTGGGGCAAGTTCGGCCTCGAGGAATATCTCGAGGTGAAGGCGATCGCCGGCTTCAACGCGGCGTAAATCGCAAGCTGCATATCTGACATCGAAACGCCGGAGCGGGATGCCGCTCCGGCGTTTTTGTTTGCACATGGCCGCCAAACATTCCGCGTCGTCCCCGCGTAGGCGGGGACCCATAACCCCTGCGGGCAAACAGGTGGCGTGGAGTCGACTCCGTGCTGAACAAGTCCCGCGGTGGTTATGGGTCCCGGCTTGCGCTCGCTTCGCTCGCGTGCCGGGACGACTCGTGGAGAGCCATCGCTGCTATCCCCCCAGCGCGCCCTGCGTGTTCACGTACAGCGCGTAGATCGATTGGCTGCTGGCCATGAACAGGCGGTTGCGCTTCAGTCCGCCGAAGCAGACGTTGGCGCAGCGCTCGGGCAATGCGATGCGGCCGATCAGGTCGCCGTCCGGCGCGAACACCATGACGCCGTCGAGGTCGGGCGTTCCCATGCCCCAGCCGCACCACAGGTTGCCGTCGATGTCGCAGCGCATGCCGTCGGGCGTGCCGGGTCCAGCATCGATATGCACGCGCTTGTTCGATATCGTCCGGCCATCCGCGCTGACGTCGTAAGCGAGAATCTTCCGGTTCGGCACGCCGCGCGATTCCACGACGTAGAGGATTTTTTCGTCGGGCGAGAAGCACAGGCCGTTGGGCCCGAGCACGCCCTCGGCGACGATAGTGGCTTTGCCGGTCTCGCCGTCGATACGATAGACGTTGGGTTCGATTTCGGATTCCGCCTTGTAACCCTCATAGTTGCCGAGCAGGCCGAACACGGGATCAGTGAACCAGATTGAGCCATCCGATTTGACGACGACGTCGTTCGGCGAGTTCAGCCGCTTCCCATCGAACGAGTCCATCAGCACCGTGATCGAACCGTCATATTCCGTTCGCGTGACACGGCGGCCGCCGTGTTCGCAGGTGATGAGGCGGCCCTGGCGGTCGCGGGTGTGGCCGTTGGCGAAATTCGACGGCTTGCGATAGATGCTGATACTGCCGGTTTCCTCTTCCCATTTGAGAATGCGGTTGTTGGGAATGTCGCTGCACAGGAGATAGCGGCCGTCGCCGAACCACACCGGTCCTTCCGCCCAGCGCAGGCCGGTCGCGAGCCGCTCCACGGCCGACAGTTTCAGCCAGTATTTCTCGAAGCGCGGATCGATCGCGTGGATCGCGGGATCGGGATAGTGAGTGGCGGGCTGCCATCCGGTGCTGTGGGCCGCGGGCGTGTTGGACATCTCTGCGCCTCGTTGGTGTGCCGTTTCTTCCCTTCGGCTTGCTATCATTCGCGCACATTTCCAGCAAGCAACGTCATCCTGAGGAGCCGCGCACTTGCGCGGCGTCTCGAAGGATGAGCCGCATGCATGTTCTCCATCCTTCGAGGCTCCACGCTACGCGTGTCGCACCTCAGGATGACGCCGGGCCGTTGTGCCGCGGCGCTGTCTGCCGCTTGCCGCTGCGCGAGCGTCGCGCCATACTTGATTCAGAAAGTAAAAACGACAGGAGCGGGGGCGAAATGCCGCGTATTTTGATGACAGGGGCCTCGGGCGGAATTGGCACCAGCCTGCGAAAGCTGCTGCCGCCGATCTATTCTGATCTCGTGCTCAGCGACATCAAGCCGCCGGCGGATCTTGCAAAGAACGAGACGTTTAGGGCTGCAGACCTCGCCGATCTCGCGCAGGTCGAGGCAATCTGCGAGGGCATCGACGGCATCCTGCATTTCGGCGGCTATTCGGTCGAAGGTCCTTGGGATGCGATCCTGCAATCCAACATCATCGGCTGCTACAACCTGTTCGAGGCGGCGCGGCGCAAGGGCGTCAAGCGCGTGGTGTTCGCCTCATCGAACCACGCGGTCGGCTTCTATCCGCGCCATCATCGTATCGGGACCGATGTGACCGCACGGCCCGACAGCCGCTACGGCGTCAGCAAGCTGTTCGGCGAAGGCGTGGGCTCGCTCTATGCGGACAAACATGGCCTGCGTGTCACGTGTCTGCGGATCGGCAATTTCGGCGACAGGCCAATCGATCACCGGCGGCTGTCGATCTGGCTGAAGCCTGAGGACCTCGTGCAGCTCTGCCGGATCGGTCTCGAACATCCAGACATCCATTTCGAGATCCTGTACGGCGCTTCCTACAACGAGCGGGCGTGGTGGGATAATTCGCGCGCCTACGATCTCGGCTATCGCCCGACCGGCAGGGCCGAGGATTTCCGCGATTACGCGATGGCCCAGCAGGCGAAACTGCCGCCGGATCCGGTCTCCGATTACTATCAGGGCGGCGCGTTCTGCGGCATGGAGTTCGACGGCGACGCGAGCCGGATCGTGAAGTGGAAATAGAACATGGTCGTCATTCCGGGATGCGCCTCTTGGCGCAGACCCGGAATCCATAATCTCAACCTTGGTTATGGATTCCGGGTTCGCGCTTCGCGCGCCCCGGAATGACGCTATACTATGATGAAGCGCATCAACCTGAATTCAAAAACAGAAAGAAACGACAATGGCCGACGGACTTCGCAAGGGACTGACCAGCTATGGCGACGCCGGGTTCTCGCTGTTCCTGCGCAAGGCCTTCATCAAGGCGATGGGCTATTCCGACGACGCATTGAACCGTCCGATCGTCGGCATCACCAACACCTACAGCGACTACAATCCCTGTCACGGCAACGTGCCCCAGATCATCGAGGCGGTGAAGCGCGGCGTGATGCTGTCGGGTGCGATGCCCATGGTGTTCCCGACCATCTCCATCGCGGAGAGCTTTTCGCATCCGACCTCGATGTACCTGCGCAACCTGATGGCGATGGATACTGAGGAGATGATCCGCGCCCAGCCGATGGATGCGGTGATCGTGATCGGCGGCTGCGACAAGACGCTGCCAGCGCAGATCATGGCAGCGGTCAGCGCCGACCTGCCAACGGTGGTGATCCCGGTCGGCCCGATGGTCGTCGGCCATCACAAGGGCGAGGTGCTGGGGGCCTGCACCGATTGCCGAAGGCTCTGGGGCAAGTATCGCGCCGGCGAAATCGACGACGTGGAGATCTAGGCGGTCAACGGCCGTCTCGCACCGTCGGTCGGTACCTGCATGGTGATGGGCACTGCGAGCACCATGGCCTGCGTTACCGAGGCGCTGGGTCTCTCGTTGCCGATGAGTGCGACGATCCCCGCGCCGCATGCCGAACGGTTCCGCTCGGCGGAGGCAAGCGGCCGCGTCGCCGCCGAGATGGCGAAGAAGAAGGGTCCGAAGCCGAGCGAACTGCTGACCGGGAAGTCGTTCCGCAACGCGCAGGTGGTGCTGCAGGCGATCGGCGGCTCGACCAACGGGCTCATTCATCTCACCGCCATCGCCGGCCGCACCAAACATCGTGTCGACCTTGAAGCCTTCGATATGCTCGGCCGCGAGGTGCCGGTGCTGATCGACCTCAAGCCGTCGGGCGATCACTACATGGAGCATTTCCATCACGCCGGCGGTGTGCCGAAGCTGATGGCGCAACTCGGCGACCTCATCGATCTCGACCAGAAGACGGTCACCGGCCAGACCCTGCGCGAGGTCGTCGCGGGTGCCGAGGAGGTGCCAGGGCAGGACGTCATCCGTCCGCGCGGCAAGCCGATCAAGCCGGAAGGCGCGATGGCGGTGCTGCACGGCAACCTCGCGCCACGTGGCGCGGTCATCAAGCATTCGGCGGCGTCGCCAAAACTGTTACAGCATACCGGACGCGCGGTCGTCTTCGAGTCGATCGAGGACATGACGCTGCGCGTGGATGATCCCGCGCTCGACGTCACTGCGGACGATGTGCTGGTGCTGCGCAATGCCGGGCCGAAAGGCGCGCCGGGCATGCCTGAAGCGGGCTATCTGCCGATCCCGAAGAAGCTCGCACGCGAAGGCGTCAAGGACATGGTGCGGATTTCCGACGCGCGTATGAGCGGCACGGCGTTCGGCACCATCGTATTGCACATCACGCCGGAGTCGGCGGACGGCGGCCCGCTGGCGCTGGTCAAAAGCGGCGACCAGATCCGGCTCGATGTGGCCGGACGGCGGATCGATCTGCTGGTCGACGAAGCGGAGCTTCAGAAACGCCGTGCGGTGCAGCCGAAGCCGACAACGCCCGGCTGGGCGAAGCGCGGCTACGCGCACCTGTTCAATGAAACGATTTTGCAGGCCGACGAAGGCTGCGACTTCGATTTCATGACGGAGGAAGGGAAAGAGTAGTCGCGACATTCGTAAGTTGCGGCGAGCACGACGTCATCCTGCGTAGCACGGCGTCTGCCACCGTGGCGCATCCTTCGAGGCTCGCTCACGCTCGCACTTCAGGATGACGCTGCGTTCGTTGCGGCGAATGGCTTCGCTGCAGCCTTACTTTCCCTTGTCCAAAAACTTCTTCACCGCGACACGGAAGTCGTCGGTGTGCATGCAGTCGATGATGGCGTCCTTCTCGGCGTCGAGCTGAATGTCGATCGGGTTCGCGGCCGCGCTGTGGACCAGCGCCTTGGTGGCGGCGATGGCGGCAGGCGGATTCTTCGCAAGCCGCTCGGCCAGCACTCGCGTCGCGGATTTCAGCTCGCTCGCCGGGACGACCTTGGCTAGCAGACCCCATTCATAGGCCTGCGCGGCTGAAAAACTGTCCTCCGCCAGAAAGATCTGCAGCGCGCGCCGCGCCCCGACGGCGCTCACCACGCCCACGGTGCCGCCGCCATCTGGAGAGACGCCGATCTTGGCGTAGGCCGGCGTGAAGCGGGCGTCGTCGGCCGCGATGCACATGTCGCCGACGAACGCGAGCGACAGTCCCGCGCCAGCAGCCGAGCCATGCACGCTGGTCAGCACGATCTTGTTCATGCGCCGCAAGGTCTCGATGAAGGCGTGATAGTGCAGCAGCAGTTCGCCGACGACGGGCGCGACGTTATCGGCCGCGGAGGCAGCGCCGATGGTCTGCAGGTCGCCGCCGGCGGAAAAGGCCCGGCCTTCGCCCTGGATGATCAGCACGCGGAGATCGTCATTGGCCTCGACCTCGGCAGCCAGATGCTCAAGCTTCTTCGCGATGGCGAGGTTGATCGAATTGAAGGCTGCCGGACGATTGAGCGTGATGGTGGCGATGGCGCCATCGATCGCAAGCAGCGCGGGGTCGTCGGAGGATGCGGTTGGACTGGATGACATTCTGAGCGGCCTCTGCCTCAAGAAACTGACGCATCCAGTTAGATCGCAGAAACGCCGCAGTGACAATGCCGGCCGGCGTGAGTTGTCGGCGCTTACAACGCCGCGGCGACCTCGGTCGCCGAGGGCATTGCGGGCGCGGCGCCCATCCGTTGCACGCAGAGCGACCCGGCGACGTTGGCATGGTGCAATGCGTCGCGAATGGGGTGCCCTTGCGCGAGCCGCGCCGCGACCGCGCCGACAAAGCAATCGCCGGCGCCGGTGGTATCGGCAACCGCCGCCGTCCGTCCGGGCTCGCTGTGCGGTTCGCCGCCGATCAGCGCCACAAAGCCGCGCGGTCCCAAGGTCACACAGATCGTCTGGCGGGAATTGGTTTGCAGCGCGCGGGTGGCGTCGAGGATGGCGGCGGAATCGCTGGCCGGGCCAATCCCGCGGTTCGCGAAAAATCCGAGTTCGGTTTCGTTGAGGATCAGGATATCGGCAAGAGCGAGCAACGCGCGGTCGCAAGGCAGCGCCGGTGCGGGATTGAGAACCGTCGTCGCGCCGGCCGTGCGTGCCCGTTCAAGGAGCGCTCTCACCGTTGGTAGCGGAATCTCGAATTGGCTGACGGCGATATCGCCGGAGGCAAAGGTGAGCGCTGCGATATCGTCGGCGTCTACCGAAGCATTCGCGCCGGGAATGACGACAATGGTGTTGTCGCCATCGGCAACGGTGATGATGGCCGTGCCGGTCGGCGCATCCGCCGTGTCGCGCAAGAACTTGAGATCGAGGTTTGTCGCGGCGAGGAAAGCGCGGAGATCGCGGCCAAACGCATCCTGGCCAATGCAACCGATCAGGCT
>JBQCIZ010000507.1:0-8748 GCA_051953235.1 Nitrobacter sp.
GTGTCAGTTCGCGGACATCGCGGTTGCGGGGTTCGTTGGTCATGGCGTTCTCCTGCCGCAGCGGCGATCAGTGGTACGTGCCGAGCGTCGGCTTGGCGAACAGGTCCTTGAAGGTCCAGTCAGGATTCGGGGTCGGGCCGGTGGGGAAGGTTGCCGTCGGAATGCAGTTGTTGAGATAGCCGCCCGAAACCGCATTCAGTTCGGCGTCGTCGAGAACGCGGAGGTCGGCACGATCGGTGGTCTTGAACTTGGTCATTGTCGTCTCCTGTATGGCTGGGGCCGGGACCATTCCCGCCGCCTGTGAGACGAGGTGTATGCGGGCGGGACTCAGTTCGCCGTGACGGGGATCACACTGGTGGGGGCATGTGCGCGCGGTCACACGGCGCAAGCGCAGGACCGGGACAGGCAATAAAGAAAAAGGCCGCCAAACGGGGCGGCCTCGCATGGTCGATCGCGCGGACGGTCACTTCCAGTCGTAGTTGAGCAGAAAGGCCCGTTGATACGCCGCCTCGAACGCCTTGAACTCCGGCAGATCGCCGTTGCGGATCACACCGCCGCTCACCTCGTCGGCTTCCTCGATAGACAATTCGCGGATTTCAGTTTCCTTGTGCATTCTTCGCTCCTGGTTTTGCGGAGGGGCCATCCCCTCGCGCTCAGTGATCGCGAACATACGGAAGGTGCTAGAGGCCGCCGTGATGTAGCGCACATTGCGTGGGCTGGAACGCGTGTTGTGTGGATCCGTTAACAGGAAAAGGGAGAGACGACATGAAAGCCATTTTTGCCGCCGTACTGGCGATCGGAACCCTGGCCGGCGCTGCCGCCCCGGCGCTCGCAGGGAACGCAGCGTACTGCCTGCAAAGCCGCGAGTGGGGTTATCCCGGCAATTGCCAGTTCTCAAGCTATCGGCAATGCGCGGCGGCAGCCTCCGGCACCAACGCGACATGCGGCAGAAATCCGATGGCAGCGCGCGGCCGGTATCGGCATTAGCCGGGATCGGCTGACGGCGTCTGCAAGGCCAATATCTTCTCAGGGCTTACTTCGCGGCGATGACGGATCGTCGCCGCGTCCAGGCCTGACGATTGCCAGGACGGGCAGTGGCCACAACAGAACCCTGATCGAGTGCAGGGTCCAGTATCGCACGCGCAGGCTCATGGCGGCCATCCTAGCACGGCGCCAATGCCGGTGAAATCAACCTTCGCCTTACCATCCGAAACGCGAGACCTAGAAGATGCTTCCGAGCAGGCTTCCGGCGCTCGCGATGGCACCCCCGATCTGGGGAATTGAGGGCGGCGTGATCGGCTGGGTCGGCGGGTTCACCGTGTCAGCGATCTTTCTCGCGACGTTCACGATGGTATCGATCACCATGCTGCCGCCGTTTACGCTGTCGATCTCCTCGGACGACATTTCGTGGATATCGATGTGGTCGATCTGCGTCATGTTTTCTCTCCTTTGTGAGGGATCATCCCTCGCGATCAGTGATCGCAGGAGTACGCCGTGCGGTTCTTTGTCGCTGTGATCAATGTCACGAAGCGAACGAGACGCAATGGGGGCGCGGCTTCATTTCGCCATGAGAAATGAAAAAGATGACCTCGTCTCTTACCTCGGCGGCTGCAGTCCGGGCGAGTTGACCCACTCGTCGAGATGCGCCGCGGTGTCGGCCTGACGGGCTTTCTTGAGGAGTTCGTCGCGCGCCGTTCCGTCGGGCATTTCGCTCGCCTTTTGCCGCGCGTCGGTCGCGAATTCGGAAAGACGGTCCTGAAGTGATCTTGTCTGCTTGAAACGCCGCCGATGCGACATGGCGCTGCTCCTTTCGCTTCAAGGAAGGCGGGAGCGCAACCGGCGTTCTCATCACCGATGGATACCCTGAGACCGTGCGGTGATGTCATCAGTGTGCGCCTGCAATCTTACGGGCGCCAGTCAATTATCGACGATTGGGCAGGGAACAATGCGGGCGCTTAGGCACGCTCATGGAGGGCGGCCTTATAATCTGGATACCAGAAGACCGACGAATGCGATCAGCGACGCCGTGCCCAGGGTCATCACAACCAAGGCCCGTTCGCTGCGGGCCTGGAGATCGTCGCGGGTTTGCAGATCATCGTCGTTCATGTGGTGTTAATGCGACGGCCCGGATCTGGTTTCGGATAGGGACCCGTCAAAATCAGATGGAACGCTGGCGCCGGCGCAGGATGTTCCATTCCGAGCGCAGGTAGCAATGAAAGAGGCCGCCTGTTGAGGCGGCCTCGGAGCTAATTTTGACCCTGGGTCAATTGCTGCAGGATCTGCTGAAACATCTGGGCCGGGTCGTTTTGACCGCCTTGACCGCCAGACGCGTCGTCCTTTTTGCACACCCCCTGGAGCGCCCCCTTGATGAAGCCGCCGCTCACGGCGTCAACGTCACCGTCAGACAGTTCGCGGATACCGGTGTTCAACTTGGTCATGGCTCTCTCCTGCTTTTCAAGGAGAAGACCATCCCCTCCATGTTTGGGAGAGGTAGATCGCGGTGCCTGATCTCGCTGTGATGGTCGTCACATATTGGGTCTGAATCGAATTAATTCGAAGGGCAATCGCGATTTTGAAATCAGGAGGACGCTTCCGGCGAATTCGGACACGGGGGTCAAAGACGGACGGTACCCAGCACACGCGGGTACTGTCCTAACTAGGACACGCGCTCTGGCAGATTAGGACACTCGCGTTGGGATGCGTTGATGCTCTGGCACGCCCGCTGAAAGATCGCGAAGGACAGTTATGGGGAAGCTCAGCAGGTTTGTGCCAATGCCGACCCTATGGGCGTAGCGGTTATGGATGATCTTACCAGGTCCATTGAAGATGATTTCGTGAGTGCCATACCGTGACAATTTTAAGCCGAGATACAATGTCGGGACAGTTCGAAACGTTAGCTTGTCCTGAAAGGTCGCCTTGATCTGCACATCGCGACCATCGCTCGTTTTGGCATCATAGCTAGGTCTGCCAACTTCATCCAAGGCGATGTCAAATTCGGCGGCTGCAATGATCTCGCCGAGATCACCGACCAAACGCCCATCGATAGTAAATTTGCGCTTGGAAAATTCGGTCTGAAGGATGCCGATGCCCTGAAAAATGAGATTTAGCGCCTCTTGAATGCGGTTTTTCGACATGTTCACTCGCAAAGGAGCATTAGGACGGTCATCTTAAGTCAGGTCGGAAGGATTAGAGGGCGAACATAAACCAACTCAGGTGCCCTTCATGATTACGCAAGCTCAGAAAGAGGCATTGCGTAAAAAGGGATTCGACGATGACCAGATTGCCAATATGACTCCAGAGAAAGCACACCAGTTGCTTGGGGTTATTTCACCACCGCCGTACTGAATGAAAGAGGCCGCCCACTGAGGCGGCCTTACTCTTTCGTGATTGGTTTTGAATCGTCTCGCCGATGCGGAGAGGCGGGAATTTCCTTAGCCTCTTCCTCAGCCAAAAGCTTCCGGATTATGTTGCGCCTCTCTTCGTCGCGCTCCTCTGCGAGCAACTTCCGCCAACGGCGGATATTCTCATTGTGGATGAACCGTTCCATGGCGCGTCTCCCGTCGCGCTAAGGTTTGTCACCCAGTATATCATTACCATTTATTGGGAGGGTTCGGAATGCAGTCGAAATTCAGCAAATTTGGAATTAGGACACGGGCCCAATCAGATTAGGACACTTGGGGTCAAATACGGACAGTACCCACCCAACGGGTGCTGTCCTAGTTAGGACACTCGCAGAGGGGAATTAGGACAGGCATTCGCGGGAAAGAAAAACCCGCCGGTTAGGGCGGGTTTGGTGGAATTAATTTAACTTCATCTAGGCGGCCTGCTTGTAATCTGACGGGTCACTTCCGTCGATTACGATTTGCTTTGATGCGGCCGAAGGGATGCAGCGCTCGCTAAGTTGGCTGACTGTTTTTCCGTCAACCTTCAAACCAAGCTGTTCTATCGCCAACAATCGGATCAATGCCTCTGCAGTCTGGTCGATAGGAAATTCATTGCGTTCCCATCGTCCAATAGTTTGGGAATCATTGTGAACGACCTTAGCTAATTGAGCTTGCGTCATCCCCATTTCGGTACGGATGAAACGCAATTCGGCCCCCGTCATGCCAGCCTCTCGACCGACAATCGATTCCGCAATCACCTTATGCAAGCCCAGCACGTTCGGAATGGTGCACACGTCATCCCCTTCATCGTCCTTACAGGGGACCATGCCTTGGATGAGGACGTTATCAAGTCCGCACTCCGTGTAGTGATACGCTTCCATTTTTGACTCCATTAAATATTCAGCCGCCTTGGATGGGCTCATCGGCCCACATGACGGTCACAACCTTGATTCCTTTTCGTTTCCAGTCAGGGATTACAACTGAACGGACCTCTCTGTTTTTCGAGTTTGGCGTCGTACATTGGATTTGATATTTCCAATAGGGCGCTCGCGATGCCTCAACTGGCGGCTCATATACAAAGCCGTTCCGCAGCAGGAAGGTCAGATCGCCCATTATTAGCGAGCGCTCTGCCAGTTGGTCGAGCGCATGCTTTTTATAAGACAGGGCGTATTTCCCGCTCGCGATGGACCGAATCCGGTCCGTTGCTTGGGCCGGGGTCCACGGTTCAGGTATGTCCACCAAATTGATCATCCCAATCACCTATCACGGTGATACATGGTGTCAAATGAATGCTCCGCAATAGTTAAAGTTCCGACTTTTAGTGACAATATGGCCACGTTTACGGGCCTTTCGGTGTGTTTTAGGCCTTTCCGCCATCAATTACCGTGAATTTCCTCACAGTTCGGACAAGCCGGTTCGGCTCAATCGCCAGCGTGGCGTCCAGCAAATCCCCGATAGTCCAGACCCGATCCGACACGCCAAGGGCAACGCCGGGCGTGGTCCGCAACGCCTCATGAACGCGGCAGAGGTTGTAGTGGGTGACGTACAGGCTGACGGCTGCGGCGTGGTTGGTCAGCTTCTTTGAGAAGCCATTCGTCAGCCGCGCGAACCGCTTTTGCGTCATGCGGAGAGTTAGGTTCTGCCGTTCAACGTAAGACGTTGAAATGTGACTCGGAACGCCACTTACTACATCGCGCTCTACGGCTACTACCTCAGCGGGGCTATAGCGGCGCGCCGCGTCTTTTACGGCAAGGTTCGTTACGCTATAGGTCTTTACGATCACCCCATGATGGGCGCGGCCATGGAAGGCGTCACGGATCGCGTTCTGATAGGGCAGGAAGCCGTCAGTCGAGATTTCCGGTGCGCCGATCACGCGCTGGCGCAAGTCCTGGATGAACAGGTCCGTATTCTCGCTGTCGCGCTTCCCGGTGCGGTAGCTGATGATCGCCTTGGCGGAGGCGGACATTCCGATAAACGTATACTGGTCGCCCTTGTGCGCGATCTCATGGCGCTTCACGCGCTTCTGCTTTTTGCCGACGTAGCCCCAAATCTCATCCAACTCCAAACGTCCGGCGCGGACACCGACCATCATGCGGTCGTGAAGCTCGGCACAGCCGCGCCCGACGCGCTCGCCAAGGCGCATGATGGTATCGCGGTGAATGCCGGTGATGCGCTCAGTGGCGCGGATGCTCTGGCCTTCGGTCAGGCAGGCGATGATCTGAATTTGCTGGTCGCGGGAGAGGGTGTTCACGAAGCTCATCCTTCGGGTTGAAGGGATGGCTCGGGCGACTCTGGCAGATACGCCCGTCAAAGCGTATATTGTCCAGAACGGTTGTCGCTGCGGGCTCATCCCCGGGGCGGTGATCGGGGGTCGTTACCGCGTCAACGGCGACGGCCCCACTGGTTTGATGGTGGAAGCGGTGGGTTTCGAACCCACGAGACGTTATGAGGGGTATGGACGCCCAAACGTCTGCCGAGGGGTAAGCTCGGTGCAATAGGCCACTCTGCCACGCTTCCGCACACAAAAACGCCCCGCCAGCCGAAAGGCCGGTGGGGCGCTGTTGTTTCTGTGTGTGAATGACCATGCTTGCAGAATAATGCTTGCAGAATTTTGTGCAAGCATTATTTTGTGTCCTGCAAGCATGGAGGTTCCTGTGGCGAAAAAATCTGCTGATAAGGTCAAGGCCGCTCTCGCACGGGCGGAGATTTTGCCGCCTGAACGACGGGCAGAAATTGCTCGGGAGGCCGCGAGAGCCAGATGGGCTGAACGCGGCAAGGCGCAGCCGCTACTCGCAAAATATGGAGCTGCTGACAGGCCCCTCAAAATTGGGGACATTGAAATACCCTGCTACGTCTTGGCAGATGGGACGCGCGTGTTGGCGCAACGGGGCCTGCAAAGCGGCATTGGCCTTTCAGAAGGTGGCGGCAAATCCGGCGCGCGCAAAATCACGGAATTGATGGAGCGTTTGGCAGAAAAAGGAATTGATATCAGAGGGATACCCGCGCGCGCGAATTCGCCAATTCGATTCATTCCGCCACATGGCGGCAACACGGCGGACGGCTATGAGGCTCAAATCCTGCCGGATATTTGCCACGTCTTGATTGAGGCAGGTCGGCTAGGCGTGCTGGGCAAACGCGCGGAACATTTGGCTGAGCGCGCAGCTATTTTGCAGCTTGGGTTCGCAACGCTTGGCATCATTGCGTTGGTCGATGAAGCCACTGGCTATCAAGACTTCCGCCAACGCGATGCGCTCGCGAAGATATTGGAGAAGTTCGTTGCGAAAGAATTGCGGCCATGGGTCAAGACATTCCCGGCAGAGTTCTACAAGCAAATCTATCGTCTTAATGGCTGGTCTTACACAGAGAGTGCAGGTCGCCCCGGAGTGATCGGACACTGGACCAACAATATCATCTACAAGCGTCTTGCTCCGGGCGTTTGGGAGGAATTGAAGCGGCTCACGCCAAAGACGCCGAGCGGTTCGTATAAGAACAAGCTGTTTCAGCGGTTAACCGAGGACGTCGGACATCCGAAATTGCGCGAGCATATGAGCGCCGTCTTGATGTTGATGAAATACTCTCCGCATTGGAAGGTATTCATGGATCGGCTTGACCGGGAGTTTCCTCAGTGGGGCAGCAATTTCCTTTTGCCTTTCCCCGAAGATTACTCCCCACCGAACTTGCCACCGCCGCCAAACTTCATTGATGGTTGAAATGAAAGAGGCCGCCCACTGAGGCGGCCTTACTCCAGGCCATCCCAAATCTCTTTGGCGCACGGATCACAGCGATATATTCGAATTGTCCTGTTGCGCTTCACGTCCAGTAAGTCAGTCATGAAGCGGGACGGCGTCTTGCAATTCGGGCAAGGAGGAGACTGCCGCTTCGGCGATGGATTCTCGGCAGTCATTAGAGCCCCCTTGGTCGAGCTCTTAAGTACCAAAGTGAACACAAGTTCCTAAAATTAGGACACTACTTTCGTCAGCTTAGGACACTGAGGGTCAAATACGGACAGTACCACCCAACGGAAAAGAACATATTGCGAACTTAGAACAAATAGGGTACATTGGTTCCATCAGGCGATTCCGAGCCGTTCGTTGTCCGCCCGGCGAATCCCGTTCATAAGGAGCCCGACTCATGTCCCAAGCCGCCCTGCGTATCGTCGAAGGATCCTCTATGGATAAGTCCAAGGCCCTGTCCGCCGCGCTGTCCCAGATCGAGCGCCAGTTCGGCAAGGGCTCGGTGATGAAGCTGGGCAAGGCCGACAAGTCGATGGACGTCGAGGTGATTTCCTCGGGTTCGCTCGGCCTGGATATCGCGCTTGGGGTCGGCGGCCTGCCGAAGGGGCGGGTGGTCGAGATCTACGGGCCGGAATCCTCAGGAAAAACGACGCTGGCGCTGCACTGCGTCGCCGAGGCCCAGAAGAAGGGCGGCATCTGTGCCTTCATCGATGCCGAACACGCGCTCGATCCGGTCTATGCCCGCAAGCTCGGGGTCAATGTCGATGAACTCCTGATCTCGCAGCCCGATCATGGCGAGCAGGCGCTGGAAATCGCCGACACGCTGGTGCGCTCGGGCGCGGTGGACGTGCTGATCGTCGACTCCGTCGCAGCGCTGGTGCCGCGCGCCGAGCTCGAGGGCGAGATGGGCGACGCGCTGCCCGGTCTGCAGGCCCGGCTGATGAGCCAGGCGCTGCGCAAGCTCACCGCCTCCATCAACAAGTCCCACACCATGGTGATCTTCATCAACCAGATCCGCATGAAGATCGGGGTGATGTACGGTTCGCCGGAAACCACCACCGGCGGCAACGCGCTGAAGTTCTATGCCTCGGTTCGTCTCGACATCCGCCGCATCGGCGCGATCAAGGAGCGCGACGAGGTGGTCGGCAACCAGACCCGCGTCAAGGTCGTGAAGAACAAGCTGGCGCCGCCATTCAAGCAGGTTGAGTTCGACATCATGTATGGCGAGGGCGTCTCCAAGATGGGCGAAATCCTCGACCTCGGCGTCAAGGCCGGCATCGTCGAGAAATCCGGCGCCTGGTTTTCCTACGACAGCCAGCGCATGGGGCAGGGCCGCGAGAACTCCAAGGCCTTCCTGCGAGCCAATCCTGACATCACCGCGAAGATCGAGGCTGCGATCCGGCAGAATTCGGGTCTGATCGCCGAGCAGATTTTGGCCGGCACGCCCGAGCGCGACGCGGACGGCGAAGAGCCGGAGGAATGAGGTTTTGAGTTTCGAAGTCCGGCCGCGTTGATGGCCGGGCCGGTGCGATCCGGAAAAGACGGGAATCCTTTTCGGAAGCGTATATCGCACCTTCGGAAGCAAGCGGGCGTTGTGGATGTTGAGTTGCCGACATCCCCAGCGCCCGATT
>JBQCIZ010000508.1:0-2056 GCA_051953235.1 Nitrobacter sp.
TCAAGGTGTGGGCGTCGGCACCGCGCACGCCGAGGCCGTCGAGCGAGGGAATGCCCATGGCGCCGGTGAAGTTGGCGAAGGAGCCGCCGCCGTCGCTGCCATGCGGCAGGTCGACGCCCATTTGTTGAGCAACGCCGCGCGCCTGTTCATAAAGCGCCAAGGTTCCGGCGTCGGGCTCCCACACCGGGCGGGTGACGCCGCGCGTCACAGTGAAGGTGACGCCGTCATGGGTTCCGGACAGCGCCAGCATCCTTTCCACGCCGCGGTCGAGGTCGTCCTGCCGCTTGGCCATGCTGAGCGCTTCGCCGGTCGCGGTGGTGGCGACGCAGTTCACCCATTGGCCGCCATGCACGATGCCGACGCTGAAGGTGCAATCATCGGTGGTCATGCCGTCGATGGCGACGATCTGCTTCGCCATCTCGCGGATGGCGGAGCGGCCGGAGGAGAGGGTGGCGCCGGCGTGGCTCGGCTTGCCTGTCGCTTCGAGGTTGAAGCGGGCGATCGCATAGCGGCCGGTGACCACGCCGTTGTTGGCGCGGCCCGGCTCCGGCACCAGCACGTATTTGTTGCGCGCGGCTTCCGCCTCGATGATGTCGCGCACGCTGGGCGTGCCGACCTCCTCGTCCGGCGTGAACAGTACGGTGATCGGCAGCGGCGTCGTGAACGCAGCCTTGGCCAACTGCCGGATCGCCTCGAGCGACAGGTAGCTGCCGCCCTTCATGTCGAAAATGCCGGGGCCGTAGCACTTGTTGCCTTCACGGCGCCACGCCAGCTTCTCGAGCGTGCCGACTGGATGCACGGTGTCGAAATGGCCCGCGATCAGGATGCCGGGCTCACCCTGTTTCGGATGGGGGAAGCGGGCGCGCACGCAGCCGGCAAAACCTTGGCGCCCGGCGATGCGCTCGATCGTCGCACCCATGATCGCCATGTCGCGCGCGGCGAGATCGAGCATCCGCTCCACCGCGCCCGCATCCCATGTCGGACTCTCGCATTCGACCCAGGTGCGCAATCCCTGCAGCATGGCCTCGGTGTCGAATGGGAGATTTGCCGGATTCATGGGTCGCATCCTTCTTGTGTTTCATGATTGGTGCGTTGCGAATGGCTCCGCCGCCGATGCGGCCGAGTGCTGCCGATAATGCTTGCTACCAATTGCCAGTGCAACCTTCGCGGCTGCCGGAGATCGTTGGCGCGATTGTTGCTTGTACACTAACGAGAACGGCGTTGACGCGCTCGCGGCTTGGTGCAAGTCTCAAATCCGGTTGAGCGACAGTGCGTTATGCGTTTGCGTGCGGCCCAAATGACCAGCGTGCGCAAATTCTGATCGACGATTGATCGCATTCAAGTCAGGAGGGGATTCGAATGGTTCAGATTACACGCAGGCAGTTTTCGACGATGGCTTCCGCGGCCGCGCTCTCGACAGCGTTACCGCTGCGGGCGAAGGCGGCGGGCGGCAAGACCATCACGGCGGTGATGCATTCCGACTTGCGCATCATCGATCCCGGGCTGACGACGGCGTATATCACGCGCGATCACGGCTACATGATCTACGACACGCTGCTGGCGATGGATTCCAGTTTCAAGATCCAGCCGCAGATGGCCGAATACAAGATATCCGACGACAAGCTCACTTATACCTTCACGCTGCGCGACGGCCTGAAATGGCATGACGGCGCGCCGGTTACGGCCGAGGACTGCGTCGCATCGCTGCAGCGCTGGGGCAAGAAGGACGGCATGGGCCAGAAGCTCATGGACTTCACCGCGAGCCTCACCGCGGCCGATCCCAAGACTATCGTGCTGAAACTGAAGGAGCCTTACGGCCTGGTGCTCGACTCCATCGGCAAGCCGTCGTCGCTGGTGCCGTTCATGATGCCGAAGCGGATCGCCGAGACACCGCCGGACAAGGCGATCCCGGAGCAGATCGGTTCGGGCCCGTTCAAGTTCGTGAAGGAGGAATTCCAGCCGGGCGTGAAAGCGGTCTACGCCAAGAACACCGATTACGTGCCGCGCAAGGAGCCGGCGAGCTGGACCTCGGGCGGCAAGGTGGTGAAGGTCGATC
>JBQCIZ010000509.1:0-2682 GCA_051953235.1 Nitrobacter sp.
GTTCCTGTACCGGATCACCGAGCCCGTGCTGGCGCCGATTCGGAACGTGCTGCCGAATTTCGGCGGGCTGGATATCTCTCCGATCATCCTGATCCTGATCATCATGTTCATCCAGCGGGTGATCACCTACTACATCTATCCTGCGGTGTTCTGATCGCGGTGCCGATGGAGCCGTGGCGATATTCCGCGCAAGGCGTCAGCGTCGCCCTGCGGGTGACGCCGCGCGGCGGGCGGGATGATATCGACGGCATCGAGACGCTGGCCAACGGACGGGCCGTGGTCAAGGTCCGGGTGCGCGCCATTGCCGAGGGCGGCGAGGCTAACCGCGCGGTGATGGACCTGCTGGCGAAGGTGCTTGGTGTCCGCAAGACGGATGTCCGGCTTCTCTCGGGCGCAACGTCGCGGCAGAAACAGGTCGCGATCGACGGCGATCCTGTCAAGCTCGGTAACGTTCTGCGCGCAGTGACAGCGGCTCAATCGAAATAGTCCGGGACAGGGGATCAGTATGACGGCCCAGATCATCGATGGAAAAATCATTGCCGCCGACTTGCGCGCGCGCGTGGCCGATGAGGTTGCCCGGGTGAAGCGCGACCACGGGCTGACGCCGGGGCTCGCCGTGGTGCTGGTCGGCAGCGATCCCGCCAGCGAGGTTTATGTCCGCAGCAAGCATAAGCAGACCCAGGCCGCCGGCATGGCGTCATTCGAACATGTGCTGTCGGCCGATGTGGCGCAGGATGAATTGCTGGCGCTGATTGCAAGGTTGAATGCCGATCCGGCGGTGCATGGCATTCTGGTGCAATTGCCGCTGCCGAAGCGACTCGATACCGAAAAGGTGATCGCCGCGATCGATCCGGCGAAGGACGTCGACGGGCTGCATCCGCATAACGCCGGGCGCCTCGCTGGCGGGTTGCCGGCTCTGTCGCCGTGCACGCCGCTCGGCTGCATCATCCTGACCAAGAGCGTGCATCCCTCGCTCGAAGGCATGAACGCCATCGTGATCGGCCGCTCGAATCTCGTGGGACGCCCGCTGGTGCAATTGCTGTTGAATGAAAACGCCACGGTGACCATCACACATTCGCGCTCGCGCGACTTGCCGGAGCTTTGCCGGCGCGCCGACCTCGTTTACGCGGCGGTGGGCAAGGCCGAGATGGTGCGCGGCGACTGGCTCAAGCCGGGATCGACCGTGATCGATGTAGGCATCACGCGGGTGCCGGCTGCCGAGGGCAAGACGCGGCTGATCGGCGACGTTGCGTTCGACGAAGCGATGAAGGTCGCGGGCGCGGTGACGCCGGTGCCAGGAGGCGTCGGTCAGATGACGGTCGCGTGCCTTTTGGTCAACACGCTGCGCGCGGCCTGTGCGATCAAGGGACTGCCGGCACCGGGGGTGTAAGCCTACTTCCCCTTCGCTCGCGCGAGGCCATCAAGGATCAGCTTGTAGGCGTCATCGGCGTTGCCCCAGCGCAGCACCTTGACCCATTTGCCGGGTTCGAGATCCTTGTAGTGCTCGAAGAAATGCTGGATCTGCTGCAGCGTGATCTCGGGCAGATCGCTGTAGTTCTTTATCTTGTCGTAGCGCTGCGTGAGTTTCGACGTCGGCACCGCGATGATCTTTTCGTCGCCGCCGGCTTCGTCTTCCATCAGGAGCACGCCGACCGGCCGCACACTCATGACGGCGCCGGGAATGATGGCGCGGGTGTTGGCGACCAGCACGTCGCAGGGATCGCCGTCATGCGACAGCGTGTGCGGAATGAAGCCGTAATTTCCGGGATAGCGCATCGCCGTATAGAGAAAGCGATCGACCACCAGCGTTCCCGCCTCCTTGTCGAGCTCGTACTTGATCGGCTCGCCGCCAACCGGCACCTCGATGATGACATTCACCTCGTGGGGCGGATTGTTCCCGACCGAAATGGCATCAATACGCATGGCAGGCTCCGTTGCTGATGGGGCAATCGTGTCGTGGATTCACAATCGTCATACGCGGGCTAAAGCGCGAAGCGCGTCTTCGCACTAATTGACCCGCGTATCCATCAAACTTTGAGAGAGTTTTGCAAAAACGGCGGCTTAGTTCGTCCAGGCGAACGCCACCTTGTCGAGCGATTTCAGCCCGAACTTTTCCGAGGACCGGGCCACCATGCGGCCGCCGAGCGCGCGGTAAAATTCCGTCGCCGGTTCGTTGTCGGACAGCGCCCAGATCACCATGCTCTTGAGCCCGCTCTGCATCAGGTCGCGCCGGGCGGCGGTGAACAGGCGGCGGCCGAACCCGAGCCCCTGGAATTCGGGACGCAGGTAAAGCTCGTAGATTTCACCCTCGAACTGCAGGCTGCGGGCACGGTTGCGGCCGTAATTGGCGTAACCGGCGATCTTGTCACCGAACACCAGCACGCTGACACGGCTGCCCTTACGGATCGCGCTGTCCCACCAATGCGGGCCGCGCCGGTTGATCAGCTTTTCCAGTTCCGCGCCGGGGATGATGCCCTGATAGGCCGAGCGCCAGGCCTCATCATGGGTCGATGCCACCGCGGAAGCGTCCGCAGCCTTGGCCGGCCGAACCTCGATCAGGGTTGTGCTCATGAGGCGATCAAAGCAAGTCGGGCCGCGCTCTTCAAGGTCCATCGTTAATTATCGGTTAATATGTGGATTTTCTGCATCACTGCGACGCTTTGGCTGTCTCGAAAGAGGACA
>JBQCIZ010000510.1:0-2650 GCA_051953235.1 Nitrobacter sp.
ACCTCGAGCGTGCGCTTCGACATCGCATGCGCCACCCTGACGCCGAGCGGCGCCACCAGCAGGCTGGTCGGCATCACCAGAACGGCCCCGATCAGCGACACGTAACCCAGCGCGAATGGCATCTGCAGTGCCGTCACATCGGGATAGTGCATTGCCGCAGGCCAGCCCGCATAGATGTAGCCGAGCGCGCCGGGAATCGAAATCAGCACCGCCAGCGCCGACGAGGTCCCGACGGCCTGATGAATAGGCCGGCCGTAGAACGTCATCAGAAGATTCGAGAACAGACCACCACCGATACCCATCAGGGTCGAAAGCAGGCCGATGAAGAATCCGTAGACCTTCATGATGAGCCCGCCCGGCAGATCGTCGCCGAATTTCCAGGTCTCCCGCGCGAGCAGCAGCCGGACCGCCGCGGACCACGCCACAGCGACGAACACGATCTTGAACAGACGCTCGGGCGCATAGCGCGCGATCACGCTGCCGAGCACGACACCGGCCAGAATCGGCACCACCCATTTGCGCAGGATTGTCATATCCACGGCACCGCGCGCCCGATGCGCCTGAAATGACCGGATCGACGTCGGGATGATGACCGCCAGCGACGTGCCGATGCACAGGGGCATGCGGACATCGAGCGGGACGCCGGCGAGCCGAAAGCATTCATAGAACACGGGTACGAGAATAGCCCCGCCGCCAATGCCGAAGACGCCCGCCAGAAAGCCCGACAAGGCACCGACCGCGACCAGCAGGAGAGCCAGTTCAACGAATTCGGTTACGCTCGATCCTGCAACCATCCCCATCCCCCGCGACCGCCACGGCATCGCTACGCACGTGTTCATGAATCGTGCTTCAGGTATACCAACTACCAGTGACGCTCCGTCGTCAATAGTCATTACAGCAGCGCAACTCCGTAGTTCTGAACCTGCATTCGCAAATAGCGATTTGATCGTTGCGCAGGCTGTTTCGACTCCGTAAATAGAATTGCTCTATGCGACCCTGAACAGGGCTGCGTCACGCGCCCGCAACCTGCCAAAGCCATCGATGACCGCCAGGATCGAACGACCGCTCTCGCCGCATTTACAAACCTACCGCTGGACCCTGACGATGGCGCTGTCCATCGTCCATCGTGCAACCGGCATCGCACTCTACTTCGGAACGCTGCTTTTCGTGTGGTGGCTGATTGCGGTGTCTTCCGGACCGACCGCCTACGGAAATGTGCAGACGTTTGCGGCAAGCTGGATCGGACGCCTGATCGAGTTCGGCTACACGTGGGCGCTGATGCACCACATGCTGAGCGGCGTTCGGCATCTGGTGTGGGATCTCGGCTACGGATTCAAGCCCTCTGAGCGGGAATGGCTGACCTGGGCCGCGTTGATCGGCGGCATCGTGCTGACGGTGCTGCTCTGGGTCGTGGCCTATGCGATCGGAGGCGGACGATGAGCGCACAAAACTCCTCCGCGCCGAAGTCGATGCGCACACCGCTGAGCCGCGTGCGCAACCTCGGCTCCTCCCATTCCGGCACCAAGGATTTCTGGCGGCAGCGTCTGACCGCGGTCGCGATGATCGTTCTGGTCGTGCCGATGGTCGTCGTCGTGATGATGCTGCTCGGCCGCAATCAGGCCGGCGCAGCGCAGATTCTCGGTTCGCCGCTGATCGCCATCATCATGCTGCTCTTCATCACCGCCAGCATCTGGCACATGAAGATCGGCATGCAGGTGGTCATCGAGGACTACATTCACGACGAGAAGCTGAAGCTGGTGTCGATCATGGCCAACAACTTCTTCTCCATCACGGTCGCGCTGGCCGCGGCTTACGCCATCTTCAAACTGTCATCTGGAGTGTAGTCCATGGCCGCAAACGGCAATGGCGCAAACGGCAGCGCGGCTCCCGCCGCCAACGGCCAGGCCTATCCGATCGAAGATCATACCTATGACGTCGTCGTCGTCGGCGCCGGCGGCGCCGGCTTGCGTGCGGTGGTCGGCTGCGGCGAAGCCGGCCTGCGCACGGCGTGCATCACCAAGGTGTTTCCGACGCGCTCGCATACGGTAGCCGCACAGGGCGGCATTTCCGCCTCGCTCGGCAACATGCACAAGGACGACTGGCGCTGGCACATGTACGATACCGTCAAGGGATCGGACTGGCTCGGCGATCAGGATTCCATCGAATACATGGTGCGCAACGCGCCCGAAGCCGTCTACGAGCTCGAGCACTGGGGCGTGCCGTTCTCACGCACCGAAGACGGCAAGATCTATCAGCGCCCGTTCGGCGGCATGACCATCGACTACGGCAAGAGCCAGGCGCAGCGCACCTGCGCCGCCGCAGACCGTACCGGCCACGCCATGCTGCACACGATGTACGGTCAGGCGCTGCGTCATGCGGCCGAATTCTTCATCGAGTTCTTCGCCATCGATCTCATCATGGATGATCAGGGCGTCTGCCGCGGCGTGATCGCGCTGAAGCTCGACGACGGCACGTTGCATCGCTTCCGCGCCCAGACCACAATCCTCGCCACCGGCGGTTACGGCCGCGCCTACGCATCCTGCACCTCGGCCCATACCTGCACCGGCGACGGCGGCGGCATGGTGCTGCGCACGGGCCTGCCGATGCAGGACATGGAATTCGTTCAATTCCATCCGACCGGCATCTACGG
>JBQCIZ010000511.1:0-3733 GCA_051953235.1 Nitrobacter sp.
CGTCTCGATCGGCACGGTGGAGTTGCGGCCCCATGTGACACGGAACGACAGATGGCGCGGGCTCTCGGCGAAATGCCTGTCCACCTCGCCCCAGACAAAGGTGCGGTCCAGCAGGACGTTGCTGCCGTGAGCGGGATGAACCGGCGTGCTCGACGGATCGAGCGCCTCTTCGGAATCGATCACATAGGGCAACGGCTCGTAGACGATCCGCACCTTCTCGGCGCCGTCCTCGGCCTGGGCGCGCGTTTCAGCAACGACAGCCACGACCCACTCGCCGGCATAGCGCACCTGACCTACCGCGAGCGGATAACGCTTTACATGCGGCGTATCGAGACCGTTCATCAGCGGATCGGCCGCCTTGGCGAGTTCTTCGCCGGTCAGCACGTAGTGCACGCCGGGCATCTTCAGCGCTTCGCTTGCATCGATGGAGACGATGCGGGCGGCGGGGTGCTGGGACGGCAGCACCGCCACATGCAGCATGCCTTCGAGCGAAACGTCGGCGACGTAATGTCCCTGTCCCGCCACGAAGCGGCGATCCTCGCGCACCCGGCGCTTCGACGAGACGAATTTCAGCGGAATTTTGATCTCGCTCATGCCCGGTCTCCCCGCGGAGTCTCGGGCTGCGAAGCGTCGCCCCTCGCAGGACGCGGCAGATTGGTCTTGCGGAGACGGTCGGCCGCGAACTCGACGGCTTCGACGATCTGTCCGTAGCCGGTGCAGCGGCAGATGTTTCCGGAAATCGCCTCGACGATGTCCTCACGCGAAGGCGTGTCGTTGTGTTCCAGCAAAGCATGGGCCGCGAGCACCATACCGGGCGTGCAATAGCCGCACTGCAGGCCGTGCGTTTCGCAGAACGCATCCTGCACCACGCTGAGTTCACCCGGCGCAGGCGCGAGCCCTTCGATCGTGGTGATCGCGTAGCCGTCGGCCTGCACCGCGAACATCAGGCATGAGCGTGACGGCTCGCCGTCGATCAGCACCGTGCAGGCTCCGCAAACCCCGTGTTCGCAACCGGCATGACTTCCCACCAGCAGAAAATCCTCGCGCAAAGTATCGAGAAGGGTCTTTCGCGGTTCGACGTCAGCTTCGCGGAGCTGACCGTTGACCTTGAGGCTGACTTTCATTGGTCCGCTCCGCGCTCGCTGGCAGCCTCGGCAAAGGCGTCGCTCAGGGCACGCGCGCCCAGTGTTGCAGCGACGCGACGCCGGTAGCTCGCCGAGGCATGCAGGTCCGAACTGGCCTCCAGATCCTTCGCGGCGGCGCGCACGATATCGGCAATCGTAGCCTCGGACGGCGGATGCCCAATCAGCGCCGAGACATCGATACGCAGTGCGCGATCGCCGATGCCGCCGAGCCCGAGCGTGGCTTCGATGCATCGGCCGTCGCCGTCGAGCGCCACCTGCGCCGCGGCCGCAACAAACGCGAAATCGGACTGCCGCGCACTGACTTCATAAAATCCGGTGCCGACACGCGCATGCCGCCAGCGCGGAAAACGCACCGCGCAGACGCAATCGCCCGGCATCACGGCCGTAAGCATCGGCCCGATGAAAAAGTCGTCGGCCGGCATCGCGCTGCGACCCGAAGTGTTGGCGATTTCAATGTCCGCACCGAGCGTGACCGCCACCAGCGGAATTTCCGCCGAGGGATCGGCATTGGCGATGGAGCCGCCGACAGTGCCGCGATTGCGCGTCGGCGGATGACCGACCCATGGCAGCGCCTTCGCGAGCAACGGCAGCGCCGCGCGCGCCTCCTCACTGCGCTCGACCTCGACCTGCCGGGTCGTTGCGCCTATCACGATGGCGTCGTCCTCGACGCGGATACCGCGCAACTCCTGCAGTCTGACGACGTCGACCAACCGGCTCGGACGCGCGAGCCGCATCGCAAGCATCGGGATCAGGGTCTGCCCGCCCGCGATGATGCGCGCATCCTCATCGCCGGCCAGCACCTCGCATGCTTCCGCAAGCGAGGTCGGCCTGATGTAGTCGAATGGCGCTGGCTTCATCGGCGAACGTCCACGTCGTGCTAGGCGAGCAGCAGGCCGGCGACGGCCGGCGAGAGCACCGAGACGCTCTGGTTCTTGAGCAGCGGCCCATGGATTTCGCTCGCCGCCTTGACGGCGCGCCAATCCGGATCGGCGCCGAACGAGGCCCAGGATTTGGCGCGATCGTCCTCGGAGGCAAACCGCGTCAGATAGGTCAGGCGGTTCGCCTCGGCTTCGGATTCAAAGACACCGAGCAGTTCGATCCCATGGAGCGGAAAGCGCTTCACCACTTCGTCCTTGAAGCGGGCCTTCATCGCGTCCGCCTTGCCCTGGTGAGCTTCGTAAATCCGGATTTCGTAGATCATTGGCGTTCTCCCGGGCGGACATAAGAACCGGCAGGGACAAATGTCAAACTTAATATAGTTCAATTCGACGTTTTGGTATGAATGCACTGCAGCAATCGGCCACTTCCGCACTCATAGAGGCTAGACCTGAGCGAATTTCAGCGATTCATTCGATATTCACCGCCAAACTAAGCGCTCCCATTGCTACAATCCGATTATTGTACTATTCAGCCTCGGTCACATCGTTGGAGCTTTCATGCCCGTCGCCGCCGTCTCGAAGGAGTGGATACCTGTTCTCGGTGACGGAGAGGGCCCGCGCTATCTCGCGTTCGTCGAAGCGCTCGAGCAGGACATCCGAAACGGCGCATTGAAACCCGGCACGCGCCTGCTGCCCCAGCGCGACATGGCGATGCGGCTTGGCCTCAGCGTCGGCACCGTTTCCCGCGCCTACACCGAAGCGGAAGCGCGCGGCCTGATCTCCGGCGAGGTCGGCCGCGGCACATTCGTGCAGCGCCCGCGTCCGCCCGCACCGATCAGCGGGCCGTCGAAAGATCACGTCAACCTCGCGCTCAATGTGCCGCCGGCAACCGGCGAGGACGAGTTGATCGCATCGGTGATGGCGGAAATCCTGTCCGACGGCGCGCTATCGCCCCTGCTCGGCTATCTGCCGCACCAGGGCATCATCTCCCAGCGCGAGATCATGGCGAGATGGCTCGCGAGTTTCGGCATGACGACCGACATCGCGAACCTCTTCATCACGCACGGAGGCCAGCACGCGCTATCGATCGCCCTGAACATGGTCGCGGCGCCGAAAGACACGGTTCTCACCGAGCGATTCACCTACTCCGGCATGATCGCGCTATCCGCCCAAAACGGCTATCGGCTGCACGGCGTCGACGGCGACGAACAGGGCCTGCTGCCCGACGCGCTGTCCGCGGCGTTCGCCGAGACCGGCGCACGCGTGCTGTTTGCCACGCCGAGCCTGCAGACGCCGATGGGAACGGTGATGAGCGAGAAACGGCGGCACATGATCGCCGAGGTTATCGAGCGTCATCAGGGATACCTGCTCGAAGACGATGCGTATGCGTTCCTGTTCGCGACACCGCCGACGCCGATCTCGGTCCTGATCCCCGATCGCAGCTTCTACATCACGAGCTTCGCCAAGTGCCTCGCGCCGGGCCTGCGCATCGCCACGATGGTCGCACCGGAGCAATTCCGCGATCGCACGATCAATGCGATCCGCGCCACGGGATGGATGGCCTCCCCCATCATGGCCGAAGTCGTCGCGCGGCTGATCCACAGCGGCGACTTGTTGCGGCAGGTGCATGCCAAGCGCGCCGCGGCGGCACGCCGGAACGCCATCGCCGATCGCGTGCTCGGCGCCTGGCTCGCACCGATGGCGGGCCCT
>JBQCIZ010000512.1:0-10795 GCA_051953235.1 Nitrobacter sp.
GCCGATCCGCCGACGGTGGAGTGGGCCGAGAAGCAGTTGAAGGTGCCGGTGATCGACCACTGGTGGCAGACTGAGACCGGCTGGTGCATCGCCGGCAATCCGGTCGGCCTTGGCATGCTGCCGGTGAAGCATGGCTCGCCGACGGTGCCGATGCCGGGTTACCAGGTCGATATCGTCGACGAGGCGGCGAAACCGTTGCCGCCGAATGCGATGGGCTCGATCGTGATCAAGCTGCCGATGCCGCCGGGTTGCCTGCCGACGCTGTGGGAGCAGGACGCGCGCTGCAAGGAAGCCTACTTCAACGAATTCCCGGGCTATTACAAAACCTCCGACGCCGGCTACAAGGACGAGGACGGCTATGTCTTCGTGATGGGCCGCACCGACGACATCATCAACGTCGCCGGACATCGGCTGTCCACCGGCGGCATGGAAGAGATCCTGGCATCCCATCCGGATGTTGCAGAATGCGCGGTGCTCGGCATCAAGGATGCCATCAAGGGCGAGGTGCCCTGCGGCTTCCTTGTGCTGAAGGCCGGTGTTTCGCGCGAGCCTGCCGAGGTCGAAAAGGATGTGGTGGGCCTCGTTCGCGAAAAGCTCGGTCCGGTCGCAGCCTTCAAGCTCGCGATCACGGTGGCGCGGTTGCCGAAGACGCGCTCGGGCAAAATCCTGCGCGGCACCATCAAGAAGATCGCCGATGGCGAGACATGGACGATGCCCGCGACCATCGAGGACCCGAAGGTGCTTGACGAAATCCAGGGCGCGCTGAAAGACAGGATGTGAGAGCCGCCATCGATACATGAAGGCCGCCGTATCCGGCGGCCTCATTTTGGATCAAATGCCGGATCACACAGTCGTCTGCCGCTGAACCGATGGATTCCCGCATGCCGATACGACCGCTCTCACGCGCCTTCGCGCCAGCCGGCGCTGCCATGCTGCTGACGGCATTAACGCTCGCCGGCTGCGCCAACCTCGAACGGCATCAGTCGAACCCGGTGTCGCAGATGGATGATGACACCTATTGCCAGTCGCACGGTGGGCCGCAGGGCTCCGCCGCTTATGTCGCTTGCCGCAAGGATCGCGATGTCGCGGCCACCCGCGCCGACGGCATGGAGCGGACCCATCGCAATTTGACCGAGCGGATGATGAACGGACAGTAGCTCGCAAGGCGCCTTCAAATAAAAAACGCGGCGGATACTTTTCCGCCGCGTTTTTATTTGATGTGATCGTCCCGGTTAGCGGGCCAATGGAGGTGCGGCCTATTCCTCGTCGTCCTGCTTCTTGCCGCCGATCGTCTTGAGCTTGGCGAACACCGCGTCGACATTGAGGTCGTCGCTGCTCTTTTCGGAGACCTCCACCTCGGCATCCTTGCGCGTGGTCTCGGAGGCCGGCAGCAGTGTGGCGCCGCCGTACTGCTGATCGGTCGGCTTCTCCTTCGCGGCGCGCTGTACCTCGAAGTCGAGTTCGAGCTGCGTGCAGAGGCCGAGGGTCACCGGGTCCATTGGCGTCAGCGTCGAGGCGTTCCAGTGGGTGCGGTCGCGGACGCTGGCGATCGTGGTCTTGGTGGTGCCGACCAGGCGCATGATCTGCGCGTCCTTCAGTTCGGGGTGGTTGCGCACCAGCCAGAGGATCGCGCTCGGCCGTTCGTGGCGGCGCGACACCGGGGTGTAGCGCGGGCCTTTCTTCTTGGCGGCGGGCGGCAGCACCACCTTGCTCTCGCTGAGCCTGAGCCGGTACTCGGGGTCGTTCTCGCCCTTTTCGATCTCGTCACGGGTAAGCTGGCCGGTGGAAATGGGGTCCATGCCCTTGATGCCCTGGGCCGCGTCGCCATCGGCGATGGCGCGCACCTCCAGCGGGTGCATCTTGGTGAAATCAGCCACCTGGTCGAAGGTCAGTGCAGTGTTATCGACGAGCCACACGGCAGTCGCCTTCGGCATCAGCGGTGCATTGCTCATGGCAAATCTCCTTTGCGCTCCGCCCACCCCTCAGGGGCAGAGCCTTTGGTCATCAGCGATGACGGGAATTGGGCCTATATAAGCCGTCGGGGACCGAATGCGCAATGGTTTGCTGGTTCTCGGCCGCATCCGCGCGCGAACGGCCTTGACAGCGCCCGAAAGCCGTCCCAAGTCCTTATGCATATTGGCCGTTCCCGCCCTGCCGGTGTGGGGTGATTCGGTCCCGGATCGCCCCCATGAATGCCAAACCGACCCTCAAGATCGTGCTTTGTTCCCCTCGCGGTTTCTGCGCGGGCGTGGTCAGGGCCATCGATACAGTGGAACGCGCGCTGACGCTCTATGGCGCGCCGGTCTATGTCCGCCACGAGATCGTCCATAACCGCTATGTTGTCGACAGCCTCCGCGCCAAGGGCGCGATCTTCGTCGAGGAACTCGCGGAAATTCCCGATGACACCAAGGCGCCGGTGGTGTTTTCCGCCCATGGCGTGCCGAAATCGGTTCCGGCGGATGCGCAGCGGCGCAATTTCTTCTCGCTGGACGCGACCTGCCCGCTGGTCACCAAGGTGCATCGCGAGGCGGCGATCCATTTCAAACGCGGCCGCGAGATCCTGCTGATCGGTCATTCCCATCATCCCGAAGTCGTCGGCACGCTGGGTCAGTTGCCGGCCGGCGCGGTGACGCTGATCGAGACCGCCGAGGATGCCGAGACCTTTACGCCGAAGAATGCCGATAACCTTGCCTTCGTGACGCAGACGACGCTGTCGATCGACGACACCGCGGAGATCGTCACGGCGCTGAAGCGGCGCTTCCCGAACATCAACGGGCCGCACAAGGAAGAC
This sequence comes from Nitrobacter sp., assembly GCA_051953235.1. Lineage (GTDB taxonomy): Bacteria > Pseudomonadota > Alphaproteobacteria > Rhizobiales > Xanthobacteraceae > Nitrobacter. Next base: position 2,792 of record JBQCIZ010000512.1, read on the forward strand.
ATCTGCTACGCTACCACCAACCGCCAGCTCGCGGTCAAGAAGGTCGCGCCTGTCGTCGATGCGCTGATCGTGGTCGGTGCGCCGAACTCGTCGAACTCGCAGCGCCTGCGCGAGGTCGCCGAGCGCGAGGGCTGCAAGGTGTCGGTGCTGGCGCAGCGCGCCAGCGATCTCGACTGGAGCATGTTCGAAGGCATCAAGAGCCTCGGCATCACAGCGGGTGCGTCGGCGCCGGAAGTGATCGTCGAAGAGATCATGGGCGCGTTCGCCGCCAAATACGATCTCGATGTGGAGACGGTGTCGGCGGCGGAAGAGAACGAATTCTTCCCGCTGCCGCGTTCGTTGCGGCCCGACGCGGCCTGATCGAGGCCCGCGACCTTCGGAATGGGGACACGAGATGGCGGTCTATACCGACGTCGCCGCCGAAGACCTTGCGGACTTCCTCAAAGGCTATGACATCGGCGAATTGCTCTCCTACAAGGGCATCGCCGAGGGCGTCGAGAACTCAAACTATCTGCTGCACACGTCCAGGGGCGCCTACATCCTGACGCTCTATGAAAAGCGCGTGGCGGCGGACGACCTTCCGTATTTTCTGTCGCTGATGGCGCATCTCGCCGCGCGCGGCGTCCATTGCCCGCAGCCGGAAAAGAACCGGCGCGGCGACGTCTACAGCCAGCTCGCGGGGCGGCCTGCGGCCATCATCAACTTCCTCGAAGGGATGTGGCCGCGCAAGCCGAACGCCGCCCATTGCGCCGGCGTCGGCGACGCACTGGCGCGGATGCATCTTGCCGGGCGCGACTTTCCGCTGGTTCGCAGCAATCCGCTTTCGGTCGCGGGCTGGCGCACGCTGTTCGAGGCGGCCGCGCCGCGCGCCGAGAGCGTGCAGGCGGGCCTGCGCGATTTCCTCGCACGCGAACTCGATCATTTGGCGGCGCGCTGGCCGAGCGATCTGCCGGTCGGCGTCATCCATGCCGACCTGTTTCCCGACAACGTCTTCTTTCTCGGCGACAAGGTGTCGGGGCTGATCGACTTTCCTTTCGCCTGCTACGACATCCTCGCCTACGACGTTGCGATCTGCCTCAACGCCTGGTGCTTCGAGCCGGATCATTCCTTCAACGTCACCAAGGCGCGGGCGCTGCTTGGCGCCTACAATCGTGAGCGCCCGCTGTCGGGGGCCGAGCAGAAGGCATTGCCGCTGCTGGCGCGGGGCGCGGCGTTGCGCTTCCTGCTGACGCGGCTCGTCGATGTGCTCAATGTGCCCGCCGGTGCACTGGTGAAGCCGAAGGATCCGCTGGAATACGTGCGCAAGCTGCGCTTCCAGCAAAGCGTCGACAGTATCCGCGATTACGGTGTCACATCGTCCGGGTGCGCGGCGTGAGCGACCTGCCGCACGTCACGATCTTCACCGACGGCGCCTGCTCCGGAAATCCCGGGCCGGGCGGCTGGGGCGCGATCCTGCGCTTCGGCGAGGTGGAGAAGGAATTGAAAGGCGGCGAGCCGCACACCACCAACAACCGGATGGAATTGCTGGCGGCAATCTCCGCGCTGGAGGCTTTGAAGAAATCCGCGTCGGTCGATCTCACCACCGACAGCCAGTATGTGCGGCAGGGCATCACAAGCTGGATTCACAATTGGAAGCGTAACGGCTGGCGCACCGCCGACAAGAAGCCGGTCAAGAACGCCGATCTCTGGCAACGACTCGATACGGCGCTGAAGCCGCATGACGTGCGCTGGCATTGGATCAAGGGCCACGCCGGTCACGACGAGAACGAGCGTGCCGATCAACTGGCGCGCGAGGGCGTGGCGATGGCGAGGTTGAAGTAGGGTTGGTGGCTGGCGGCCAAGTGGTCTGCCGTCATCCTGAGGAGCGAGGCGCATAGCGCCGAGCCTCGAAGGATGCTTGTTCGTTGAAACGCCGCCACCCTTCGAGGCTCGCCAAGATGGCTCGCGCCTCCAGATGCGCAATCGCGCATCGGGGATGACGGCGAAACAGGTTTGCTTTCGCTTAGAGCTGCCCGAGCAGCGTGTCGCCGCCGGAAACCTCGACCTTGCCAGGAGCCGGCTCGAGGTTGAGCTTCTTCACCACGCCGTCCTCGACCAGCATCGAGTAGCGCTTGGAGCGGATACCGAGGCCGTTGCCGGACGCATCGAGCTCCATGCCGATCGCCTTGGCGAATTCGGCGTTGCCGTCGGCGAGGAAGACCGCTTCGTTGCGCTGGTCGGTGTCGCGCTTCCAGGCATTCATGACAAAGGCATCGTTGACGGAAACGATGGCGATCTCGTTCACGCCCTTGTCCTTCATGGCGTAGGCGTTGAGGAAGATGCTCGGCAGATGCATCTTGTGGCAGGTGCCGGTATAGGCGCCGGGCACCGCGAACAGCGCCACCTTCTTGCCCTTGAAGATATCGTCGGTGCTTTTCACCTGCAGGCCGTCCTCCGTCATGATGCGGAATTTCGCGTCGGGCAGGCGGTCGCCAACTTGGATGGTCATCGTTACGTCTCCCTGAGATCTGCGGAGAGTCTTTAGACCGGGCGGGCATCCGGCACAACATTCGGCGGCTGGAAATCGGCAATGGCCGTCCCGTTCACCGTCTTGTCATCATCCGGAAAAGCCGCCGGCATCCAGAAACGCCCGCTCCTCGGCGGTCGTCGCTCGGCCCAAGACCTCATTGCGATGCGGAAAGCGGCCGAACCGGCGGATGATGTCGGCGTGAATTTCCGCGAACCTGACGTTGTCCGGCCTGCCGCCGTTCTGGAACAGCGCGATGCATCGCTCCTGATCCGCAAGCCGTTCGGAATGCATGAACGGCATGTAGAGAAATTCGACCAGATCGGGATCGATGCGCTTGTCGGCGCCGCGGGCGATGGCGCGATCGGCGACTTCAAGCGCCTTGGCGTCGGTCGAGAAGGTGCGGGCGTCGCCGCGAAACATATTGCGCGGAAACTGATCGAGCACGATGACCAGCGCCAGCGCGCCGTCATCGGTCGTCTCCCACGATGCGAGCTCGCCCGCGGCTGCCTGTTGCCACAGGCCGAGGAAACGCTGACGTACCTCGGCGTCGAACGCCTCGTTCTTCGTATACCATTTATCTTTGCCGGCCTCGCGCCAGAAGGCGAGGACGGCAGAGGGCGCGGGACTCGTCATCCCCGCGCAACGGCTTCGCCGTTGTCGCTGGAGGTGCGAAGCCGCTCTTGCGGCGAGCCTCGAAGGATGACGGGCGTGTGCGGCCATCCTTCGAGACGCAGCCCCCAACGGCGCCGGCGCGCCGTCGGGAGGCCGCCCTCAGGATGACGGCAATGACTGTTGCGGTCGCTTCTCACGCCGCCACTTTCTTCTCGTCGCGCAGTTCGCGGCGCAGGATCTTGCCAACATTGGTCTTTGGCAGCGCGTCGCGGAATTCGATCTGCTTCGGCACCTTGTAGGCCGTGAGCTGGGTAGCGGCGAACTTGATGATGTCCTCCGCGGTGACGTTCGGGTCCTGCTTCACCACGAAGGCCTTCACCGCCTCGCCGGACTTCTTGTCCTCGACGCCGATCACGGCGCACTCGAGAACGCCAGGATGGCCTGCAATCACATCCTCGATCTCGTTCGGATAGACGTTGAAGCCGGAGACCAGGATCATGTCCTTCTTGCGGTCGACGATTTTGGACATGCCGTCGGCCGACATCACGCCGATGTCGCCGGTGCGGAAGAAGCCGTCGGCCGTCATCACCTTCGCGGTCTCGTCCGGCCTGTTCCAATAACCCGCCATCACCTGCGGACCCTTGGCGCAGATTTCGCCGGGCTCGCCGAGCGGCACCTCCTTGCCGTCGTCGTCGCGGATCGAGATGTAGGTCGAGGGTACCGGCAGTCCGATCGATCCGGAGAACTGGTCGGTGTCGGCGGGATTGCAGGTCAGTGTCGGTGAGGTCTCCGATAGGCCATAGCCTTCCGACAACGGACATCCCGTCGTCTTCAGCCACTTCTCCGCCACCGCCTTCTGCGTCGCCATGCCGCCGCCGAACGAGGTCTTCAACTTGGAGAAGTCCAGCTTCTCGAAGCCGGGCGTGTTGAGCAGGCCGTTGTAGAGCGTGTTCACCGCCGGGAAGCTGTTGACCTGATATTTCGCGAGCTCCTTGATGAAGCCAGGCATGTCGCGCGGGTTCGGGATCAGCAGATTGACGCCGCCGGCGCGCATCGCCAGCATGAAGCACGCGGTCAGCGCGAAGATGTGATAGAGTGGCAGCGCGCAGACGATGAAGAGCTGGTCGACATGCGGCGGCTTCTTCAGCGCCGGCTGCAGCCACGCGTCATTTTGCAGGACGTTGGCGACGATGTTGCGATGGAGCAGCGTCGCGCCCTTGGACACGCCGGTGGTGCCGCCGGTATATTGCAGGAAGGCGACGTCATCGGGCACGAGCTTCGGCTTTGCGAGCGTCATGCCGCGACCCGCCGCGAGCGCGTCGTTGAACTTGACCGCGCCGGGGATCGACGACGGCGGCACCATCTTCTTGACCTTGCGCACGACGAAATTGACGATCACGCCCTTGAAGCCGAGCAGGTCGCCCATGCTGCCGACGATGACGGTCTTGACGCTGGTCTTGTCGAGCACCGCCTGCACCGTCGGCGCGAAATTCTCCCGCACGATGATGGCTTCGGCGCCGGAGTCCTTGAGTTGGTGCTCGAGCTCGCGCGGCGTGTAGAGCGGATTGACGTTCACCACCGCGTAGCCGGCGCGCAGTACGGCTACGGTCGCGACCGGGTATTGTAGCACGTTCGGCATCATCAGCGCGACGCGCGCGCCTTTCTTCAGGCCTCGGCTTTGCAGCCACGCGCCTAGCGCGAGCGACATCTCGTCGAGCTCACGGTAGCTGATCGCCTTGTCCATGCAGATGAAGGCCTTGCGATCGCGGAATTTGGCAAAGCTTTCCTCGAGCAGTTCGACCAGCGAGGAATACTGCGTCGGATCAATATCGGCCGGCACGCCGGCGGGATATTGCTTGAGCCAGATGCGCTCCATAGAATTCCCCCTTCATCATTCCGGCATTTGTGCGGAATGTCTTATTCCGGGGAAGTATTGAGCAAAGCCGCGCTCCAAGGCAAGCGGCTGCGCGCCAAGGCCGCATCCAGGCGGTGTGGCGTGCGGTGCGTTGTCGCGCCGGTGGCGGTGTTCAGGTGCGGGGCTTGGGATCGCCGGCTCGCCGGGCGTCGCCGGTCGTGGCGTTCTTCGGTTTCGGCTTGCCCTTGCCGCCGGCCGCTTTCGGTTTCGAAGCCGCAGCTGGCTTGGCATCTGCCTGCTTGGCGCCGGTCCCTTTCTTGCCGCCTTTGGCTCCAGCCGCGGGCTTCGCGGCCGCATTGGGGTTGATCGTGACCGAAACCCGATGCTTCGATTTCGGATCGGCATCGGCGTCGGTCTTCGAGCCGCCGCGTTTCTTGGCGTGGGCGACTTTGGCCCGCTTGCCTTTGCGCGGGGCGTCCCGGGCCGCATCGGCTTCGGCCGCCGCGGCGATGGCGGTGCCGGTGCGCGTCGGGCCCGTATAGACAATGACCGGCTCCGTGGGAGCGGGGGCGGCCGCGATCATGTCGGCCGGCCGCAAGGCCGGCGGTTGCAGGCCGGTCGAGAGGAACGACATCACGGCATCGCCCGTCGTCGCCGTGTTGGCGACGGCATCGTCATCCTCGTCGCTGGCCGGCCGTTTGCGTTTCGGCCCGCACATCTCGTCGCGCAGGTTCGGCGGTGCGGCTGCGATCGGCGCCAGCTTGTCGACGGTGCCAAGCGCCGGGCGCAGCCATGACAGGTTATTGTTGGCGAAGCCACGCTCCAGCATCTGCGCGGCCCGCACCGCGCGCATCGTGCCGGACGACGCACCAAGCACCACCGCGATCAGGCGTTTGCCGTTCTGGGTGGCCGAGCCGACGAGGTTGTAGCCGGAGGCGCAGATGAAGCCGGTCTTGAAACCGTCGGCGCCGGGAAAGCGCCCGATCAGCTTGTTGAAATTGTGCGTCACCCGGCGGCCGTAGCGGATCGCGGGAATGTGGACGTAATATTCGTACTCCGGCAGATCGCGGATAATTGCGCGCGCCAGGATGCCGAGATCGCGCGCCGAGGTGATCTGGCCGTCGGCCGGCAAGCCGTTCGGATTGACGTAACTCGTTTGCGTCATGCCGAGCCGCTGCGCGGTCGCATTCATCTCTGCCAGAAAGGTGTCGAGCGAACCGCCACCGACTCCTTCGGCGAGCACATAGGCCATGTCGTTCGCCGATTTCACCAGCATCATCTTCAGCGCGTTGTCGACCGTCACCTGCGTCCCCGGGCGAAAGCCCATCTTCGAGGGCGACTGCGCGGCCGCGGTCGGCGACACCGTGAACAAGGTGTCGAGCGTGATGCGGCCCTGCTTGACTGCCGTCAGGGTGACGTAAGCGGTCATCAGCTTGGTGAGCGATGCCGGATACCAGGGATAGGTCGCGTTCTCCGCCTCCAGTACCTTGCCGGTGTCGGCTTCGATCAGAAGATGCGCTTCGGTGGCATACGCCGTCCGCAATGGAGCGATCGTAGCGATCAATCCGGCGACGAAGAGCAGCCAGATCGGTAGCGACTTGCGAAACGGGGAGACGAAAAACTGCACGATCCGGTTCCGGTCCTTCGAGACCCGCCTCTGACAAGGCGGCCTGCTTTTTTGGGTTTCAAGCGTGTCCGGTGCCGTCGATTACGGCAGCACTAACGTATACTGGCTGGCGGAGCCAGAACAGTGCCCCGGCACCCTGAATCCCCGATGAAAGGGGCCGAATTTCGACCGTCCCTAAGTTTGGGCCGATGCAACCGCGGTTTGTGGCAATGATGGATCGGCCGGGGCATCGGAACGGGAACTGTCCTGCACCATGAACTGCGCCTTCGCGAGTTGCGCGAAATGGCCGCCCCTCGCCACCAGTTCATCAAAGGTTCCGTTTTCGATCACGCGTCCGTTCTCGAACACCAGAATGCGCGTGGCGTTGCGGATGGTGGACAGCCGGTGCGCGATCACGAAAGTGGTGCGTCCCTTCATCACCTCGTCGAGCGCGGCATTGACCTTGGCCTCGGTCACGGCGTCGAGCGCGCTGGTCGCCTCGTCGAGGATCAGGATCGGCGGGTCCTTCAGCAACGCCCGGGCGATCGACAGCCGCTGCCGCTCGCCGCCGGACAGCATGCGTCCGCGCTCGCCCGCATGAGTGTCGAACTTCTTCTCGCCGCGATCGATGAACTCCAGTGCCTGGGCGCGCGACGCCGCAAGACGCATCTCCTCCTCGGTGGCGTCGGGCTTGCCGACGCGCAGGTTCTCCGCGATAGAACGGTTGAACAGCAGCGCCTCCTGAAACACCACGCCGATATTCCGGCGCAGCGCCGCGAGTTTCAGGCTGCGGATGTCCATGCCGTCGATCCTGATGATGCCGGATTGCGGATCGAACGCGCGGTGCAGCAGCGCGATGGCGGTGGATTTGCCGGCGCCGGTCGGGCCGACCAGCGCGATGGTCTGGCCGGGCAGGGCGACGAACGAAAGATCTTCCACCGCGGGCCGCTTGCCGTCATAGGAGAACGATACGTCGTTGAATTCGACGAGCCCCTGCAGCCGGCCGGGATCGATGGCATCGGGCCGGTCGCGCACCGCGGGTACGGCGTCCAGCACGTCGAAGAATTCCCTGAGCCGCGGCGCTTCCATGAACACGCTGTTGATGAAGGCCACCACCTGCTCGAGCTTCTGGATCAGCATGGTGGCGAAGCTGACGAACATCACGATCTCGCCGACCGACGTCATCCCGCGCTGGTTCAGCACGATGCCCACGGCGAAGATCGCGAGGATGGTGATGGTGGTCGACGACCGCGTCATCACGGAGATCACGGCCCACCATGACAGCACCGGCATCTGCGCCGCCAGCAGCTTGTCGACGACGAACCGCAGGCCCTGAACCTCGGCATCGACGCGAACGAAACTCTGCACCAGCGCGACGTTGCCGAGCGCGTCGGAGGCGCGGGCGGAGAGATCGCTGAAATG
>JBQCIZ010000513.1:0-2976 GCA_051953235.1 Nitrobacter sp.
TCGAGCCGATCGAGCAGATCGCCGCCGCGCTCGCCGAGCGCGAGAATCATGTTGTCGCCGGCGTTGCTGAGCGCAGTCGTGATGTGCGCGCCGCGCTCTTCGAGCGCGCCGGTGATGCTCTTTGCGACTTCATCGACGCGCGAGGCGATGGCGTCGCTGATCAGGGCGATGTCGTGACGCAGATCGATCTGGACGCCTGAAATGGCGCTGCGGACCTGTTCAGCCTGACCGACCAAGTTGTCGCGCTGATGCGCGATATCCTGCAGCAGGGCGCGGATGCGCACCTCGTTGTCGGAATAGGCGCGCTCCAGCGCCGAAACTTCGTTCGCGACGAGGGTTTCCAGTTCGCCGGCGCGCGCAATCGCGCGTTCGACGCCGTCGCCCATCGCGGCGACCTCGCGGCGGATCGCCTGTCCGACCGTCACCATGGAATCGGCGGCTGCGCCCTCCGGTTCGGAAAAGCGGATGGCAACCTGAGCCATCGACTCGGCGATCATGCGCAATTCCTGGCCGCGCCACGCCAGGCTGGCGAGGAAATAGAACAGCAGCACCGGAGCGAAGAACAGCGCGATCAGACCGGCAAGTGCGAGCGTGCCGCCGCCGCCCTGACCGATCACAGCCTTCAGTGACGGCAGGAAGCTGATCGTCAGGAGGCCGGCGCCGATAAGCCAGACGCCGGCGAAAAGCGTGGCGAGCGTATAGATGTTGCGGGCGGGGCGGCCCTTCTGAATGGCCTGCAGGATCTGGCCGATCGTTTCGCGATCGTCGTTGGCGGGTCGCCGCGTCGCGAAACGGGATTCATCTGCGGGTTCGAATGCCGGTCCATCGGCATTGGGGCGCGTATCAAATCCGCCCTCGCCATAAGCCGCGGGCGACGGGATCGGTGGGGCAGCGTCATGACGAGCCGCAGCCTGGTCGAGATCCGCCGGAGAGGTTTCGCCGATATTCAGCGCCTCCTGGATGGCAGAAAGAGCGACCTCTGTCGGATCCTTGGCCTTCTTCGGATTGTTCGCCATGTTCAGTCCACGCCCTCGTGTTACGCAACTTGAAGTTCGCGTTCGTCGCTGAAGTCTGCTCCACCCGCCCCAAGCCCCAGGCCGGTTTCGGGCGAGCCGTCATTGCCCGCCTTGTCAGTCACTTCCCCCCAACATCCTATTGGCTTGGCGTCTCGAATGAAATGGTTGCGATTAATACAATCTTAATCATCGTTAACGGCTGTGGACGCTAAACGCTTCCAGTTGCTCGAAATTATGGGATGGCCGGTCCGATTGGCGGGAAAGCGGGAGGGAACCCGGGTTCCGTACGCGAAACGTTCCGTTAACCAATTCCATGATTGGCTCTGGGGATTCCGCCGGTACGTGGCGGGGGTGGGATCGCCGCCATGCCGTTTCATCTCGAACAGGTCGCCTGGATGCCGTCGCCACCGCTGGTCCCGGACGATGGTCCGATCGATTTTGCCCATCTTCGGACCATGACGCTCGGCGACGTGAGCCTCGAGCGTGAGGTTCTGGCGATGTTCGCGGGGCAGGCCGCCGAGCTTGCCGCGGCGCTGGCGCAGCTTCCGCCCGATGCCGCAGCCATTGCGCACAAGCTGAAGGGCTCGGCCCGGGCGATCGGTGCGATGCGCGTCGCCTCGGCTGCGGCTGATCTGGAAACCGCGCTTCAGAACGGCGACGATCCGGCCAATCTGCTGGCCGCGCTGGATGACGCCGTCGGCGAGGCCCGCGCCGCCATCGAAGCGATCCTGCGCCGCTGCTGAGCGATCATACGGATATCTGAACCATTCAGGCTTTTTGCGCCGGGCGCTGGCGCTCGCCGGATCGTTTCGTTATAGGACAGCCGGGACCTTTCCTTCGATATCCGACAGCACGAGCAACCATGACCAAGATCAACTTTGTCGACCATTCCGGCGAAACCCGTACAGTTGACGTCGAGAACGGCGCGACCGTCATGGAAGCGGCGATCCGCAATGCCATTCCCGGCATTGAAGCGGAATGCGGCGGCGCCTGCGCCTGCGCCACATGCCACGTCTATGTCGATGAGGCCTGGACCGAGAAGGTCGGCAAGCCAACGCCGATGGAGGAGGACATGCTCGACTTCGGATTTGACGTGCGCCCGAATTCGCGGCTGTCGTGCCAGATCAAGGTGAGCGACGAACTCGACGGCCTCGTCGTCTCCACGCCGGAGCGTCAGGCGTAAACGCTGCGCGTCTTCCTTTCAGGCGATACTCGCTTGCGCGGCAATTGCGCATCATGCGGTGGCGGCCGTCCGCAACTTCCAACGCTCGAAGTTGCGCAGAATCTCGTCGGTCAGCGGCGTCGGCCGGCGCGTGACCTCATCGATCAGCACCGTCGTCGCCTGCGCCGACGCCACGCAGCGGCCCTCTGAAAACACCACCTGATCGAACGTCACCGAGGTGCGTCCGAATTTCATAACGCCGAGCCCGAGCTCGATCGTGCCCGGCCAGTGCAACTCGCCGCGAAAATGCATGTCGAGGCGCACCATCACCCAGCCTAATCCCGGAGGCATCAGGCCCATGCTCCTGTCCTTCACCAGCGTCACGCGGCCGGTCTCGAAATAGGTCGCATAGCTCGCGTTGTTGACATGCTGGTTGGGATCGAGATCGCCGAACCGCACGTTGTCGGTCAGGCGGTAGGGATAGTCGTGGAGGCGCGGCTCGGGACGGGCAGGTGCATTCACAGGCGGGGACTCCGGAAACCGCGCTTTTACAGCCTTTTTGACGGCCTCTCGCAAGGGTCCGCGCGGCATGGCTGGCATTTATGCCTTTCCTCAAACCGCGCGGTTGGCTAGACAGCAGGTCGCAGCCGGCCTCGACGGCCTCGACGATTTCAACGGAAGCTGACATGAGCGAAGCGATCAAAACCGATGTGCTGATTATTGGCGCGGGTCCGTGCGGACTGTTCGCCGTGTTCGAACTGGGCCTGCTCGACATGAAGGTGCATCTCGTCGATATCC
>JBQCIZ010000514.1:0-2404 GCA_051953235.1 Nitrobacter sp.
TCTCGGCGTCGCGTTCTGTCCCGAGGAGCGCGGTATCTTCGCGAGCCTTGACGTTCGCGAGAACCTGATGTTGCCGCCCGAGGTCCGCAGCGGCGGCCTGTCGCTAGACCAGATCTTCACGCTGTTCCCGAATCTCAAGGAGCGCCTGAGCAGCCAGGGTACGAAACTGTCCGGCGGCGAGCAGCAGATGCTGGCGATCGCGCGCATCCTGCGCACCGGCGCGCGGTTCCTGATGCTCGACGAACCGACCGAAGGTCTTGCTCCGGTCATCATCCAGCAGATCGGCCACACCATCGCGCGGCTCAAGTCCGAGGGATTCACGATCCTTCTCGTCGAACAGAACTTCCGCTTCGCTTCGACCGTCGCCGACCGCTTCTACATCGTCGAGCACGGCAAGATCATCGATGGCTTCGCGAATTCCGAGTTGCAGGCCAACATGGAAAAACTTCACACCTATCTCGGTGTATAGCGAGGTCCCCGAATGGGACGATCAAGGAGAGGGAAAGATGAGAACTAAAATAGCGGCTCTACTTGTCGGCACGGCGCTGACTTTGGGCATGACCGCCGGCGCGATGGCTCAAGACAAAACCGCGAAGATCGGCGTTCTCACCGACCTCTCCGGCCTGTATGCGGACCTCGGCGGCGAGGGTTCGATCGTCGCGGCGCAGATGGCGATTGAAGATTCCGGCCTGAAAGCCAAGGGCTGGAAAATCGACATGATCTCCGCGGATCATCAGAACAAGCCCGACATCGCCACCGGCATCGCGCGCCGATGGATCGATAACGACAAGGTCGACATTCTCGCAGACGTGCTGAACTCCGGCGTGGCGCTTGCTGTCAACAACGTCGTGAAGGAAAAGAACAGCATCATGCTCAATTCCGGCGCCGGCTCGTCGGAACTGACCAACAGCCAGTGCACGCCGAACACGATTCACTTCACCTACGACACCTACATGCTGGCGCACAGCACCGGCAGCGCGATGGTGAAAGCCGGCGGCGATACCTGGTTCTTCCTGACTGCGGACTACGCGTTCGGTCATGCGCTCGAGAACGACACCACCGCGGTGGTCAAGGCCGAAGGCGGCAAGGTGCTGGGAAGCGCCAAGGCGCCGCTCAACACGGCGGACTTCTCGTCCTTCCTGCTGCAGGCCCAGGCCTCGAAAGCGAAGGTCATCGGGCTTGCCAACGCTGGCGGCGACACCACGAACTCGATCAAGCAGGCGGCCGAATTCGGCATCGTCAAGGGCGGCCAGAAGCTTGCCGGTCTGCTCCTGTTCCTGTCGGACGTTCACTCGCTCGGCCTGAACGTGGCGCAGGGGCTTAACCTGAGCTCGACATTCTACTGGGACATGAATGACGGAACCCGCGCCTTCTCCAAGCGGTTCAGCGAACGTCTGAAAACCCACGCAATGCCGACGATGGTTCACGCGGGCGTCTATGCCGGCCTGCTGCACTACTTCAAGGCGCTCGACGCGCTCGGCGGCAATCCGCATGACGGCGCCAAGGTGGTGGCCGAAATGAAGAAGCTGCCGACCGACGATCCGTTGTTTGGCAAGGGCTCGATCCGGATCGACGGCCGCGGCATCCATCCGGCCTACTTGTTCGAGGTCAAGAAGCCTTCGGAGTCGAAGGGTCCGTGGGACCTCTACAAGCTGATCGGTACCACCCCGGGCGACAAGGCCTTCCGGCCGTTGTCGGAAAGCAAGTGCTCGCTGGTCAAGCACTAACACTCCAACGGCCCCGGCGGCGCGATGCCGCCGGGGTTCCGCTCCACACTGGTTGAACTCGAGAGCATCATGTCGATTAGTCTGCCGGCCCTCTCTGCGCAACTTCTGGTCGGGCTTATCAATGGCTCGTTCTATGCGCTGCTGAGTCTCGGGCTTGCCGTGATCTTCGGCATGCTCAACATCATCAATTTCGCGCACGGCGCGGTCTACATGATGGGCGCGTTCTGCGCCTATTTCCTGCTCAACGTCATGGGGATCGGCTACTGGCCGGCCTTGATCATTGCGCCGATTCTCGTGGGCATCTTCGGCATGTTCCTCGAACGGACCATGCTGAAATGGCTGACCGGGCTCGACCATCTGTACGGCCTGCTGCTGACCTTCGGCCTCGCGCTGATCATCCAGGGCGTGTTCCAGAATTATTTCGGTTCCTCCGGTCTGCCGTATGCCATTCCGAGTGAACTGCAGGGCGGCATGAACCTTGGCTTCATGTTTCTGCCGATCTACCGCGGCTGGGTGATCGTATGCTCGCTGGTGGTCTGCATCGCGACCTGGTACCTGATCGAACGGACCCGGCTCGGCGCCTATTTGCGCGCGGCGACGGAAAACCCGACGCTGGTGCGCGCTTTCGGCATCAACGTGCCGCGCATGATCACGCTGACCTACGGGCTCGGCGTTGG
>JBQCIZ010000515.1:0-2820 GCA_051953235.1 Nitrobacter sp.
TGATGACGTCCGTCCACTTGGTGAGTTCGCTTTTCAGGTAACCATCAAGGTATTGCGGCGTCGCGCGATCATCCGGAACGATGCGCAGGCCGACCTTCTCGAGCGCCTGCCGCAATTCAGGCGTATGCATGGCCTCGACCATGGCGTGATTGAGCTTGTCGACGATGGGCTGCGGCGTGCCCTTCGGAACGAAGAAGGCGTTCCACGTATAGGCCTGGACATCGAGGCCCTGCTCGATCGCGGTCCGTACCTGCGGCAGCGCCGGCGAGCGCGTGTCCGTGAGAATGGCAATCGGCTTGATCGTTCCGGCTTCGATCTGCGGCTTTGCGGTCGTGATGATGTCGCAGAGATAATCGACGCGGCCGGCCATGAGATCCTGCATCGCGGGATTGGAGCCGCGATAGGGCACATGGACGATATCCAGCCCTGCGACCGAATTGAGTAGCGCGCATCCGAGATGGATTGCCGATCCAGTTCCGGCGGAGGCATACTGCATCTTGCTGCCGTTGGCTTTCGCGTACGCGATGAAGTCTTTCAGATTGCTGGCGGGGAAATCCTTGCGCGCCACCAGCACCAGCGGCGCCTCAAGAAACAACCCGACGCTTGCGAAGTCCTTGAGCGCGTCATAAGCGGGCTTTTTATGAAGCGCCTGGCTCTGCACCTGCGTGCCGACAGTGCCTTGCAGGAATGTATAACCGTCCGGGGCCGCGTGAGCGACGCGCATCGCACCCGTCATGCCGCCAGCGCCGCCGACATTCTCGATGATCACCTTCTGGCCGAGAATTTCGCCCATGCGTTGCGCAAACAGCCGGCCAGGCACGTCGTTCGGCCCGCCCGCGGCGAACGGGTTGATCATCGTCAGCGTATGCGTCGGCCACTGCTGTGCGTTGGCCATACCGGAAGCCAGCGCGGCCGCGAGAGCGATGCCGCCGAACATTATCTTGCGCATTGTATTCATCCCTGTTGGCGTCACGATGCCAGAACGTCCTGGATCCGGCCGCGAATGGTTTCCTTGCTTTCAGCGGTGCTGTCCGGCTGCAACGACACATCGAGCGCGATCGTCGCGGGCCGCTTCAGCACCACGAGGCGATCACCGATCTCGAGCGCCTCGTTGATGGAGTGCGTGATGAAGACCGCAGTCTTGCCGTTTTCCTTGACGAGCTTGAGGAATTCGGCACGCAGCGTGCGCCCGGTCATTTCGTCGAGCGCCGAAAACGGCTCATCGCAAAGCAGGATGTTGGCGTCCGTCGCGAACGCGCGTGCGATCGAGACGCGCTGGCGCATGCCGCCGGAGAGCGCGTGCGGATAATCGTTCTCATGACCGAGAAGGCCGAGCTTGCCGAGCCAGTGCATCGCCATCTCGTTGCGGCGCTTCGGCGCGATATCCAGCATCTCGAGCCCCAGTTCGACGTTCTGCACGGCGGTGCGCCACGGCAGCAGCCGGTCGTTCTGAAACACGATCGCGATCTTGCCGCGAAAGGCGTCGAAATCGCTGAACGGATTGCGGCCGTCCACCGTGACGATGCCGGATGTCGGTTCGGTGAGGCCCGCGATCATATTGAAGATCGTCGACTTGCCGCAACCGGTCTTGCCGAGCAGCGCCAGCATCTGGCCGGCCCCGACGTCGAGGTCGAGCCGGTCCACCGCCGTGAACGAGGCGCCGGCGGCACCGACGCCGAACGCCTTCGTCACCTGATCGAGCCTGATGATCGGTTGAGCCGCGGTCATAAGGTTCGCTCCGAAACCGCGCGATAGCGGAAGACGATGTTTTCGATGAAAGTCAGAACGGCCTGTGCGATCAGGACGAAGAACACGAGTTGCAGCGTCCAGGCCAGCGCACCGGCCATATCGAACACCTGCTGCTGTTGCAGCAGCTCGTAACCGACGCCGCCGGTCGCGCCCACCAGTTCGGCCACGACGACGACGCGGGACGCATTACCGAGGTTGACTTTCCAGGCCGTCATGATGTCCGGCAGGATCGCAGGGATGATCATGACGCGAAACAGCTTCGCCCGTGTCGGACGAAAGCTCATCACCATCTCGGTGAGGTCGCGCGACATGCCCTGCAGCGCGCCGAGCACCTGGAACGTGAACGCGGGCAAGGTGGTCATCACCATGATGAAGAAGATGCGCGGCTCTATGCCGTGAAACCAGATGATGGCGAACACGACCCAGGACAACGCCGGGATGCCCTGAAACAGCGTCAGGATCGGCGATAGGAAACGGTTGGCCGATTGCGAGCGCGCCATCGCAACCGCCAGAGCCGCCCCGATGAAGAAGGCCCCGGCCAATCCTGCGAGAATTCGCCCGACCGTGGCGAGCACGTCGCTGAGCTGATCCCAGTTCACCAGAATTCCGAAGCAGCGCTTGAAAACCTCGACCAGCGACGGAAACAGGTATGGCGGGAAGAATTGCGCTGCGACCTGCCACAGGCTGCCGACCACGATGAACGGCAGAACATAGGAGAACGCGCGGCGCCAGATTGCGCCGCGTGCCTTCGTTGCTCGCCGGGCCGCCTGCGGCTCGGACATCGTCATTTCATCGGTCCGCTATAGATCGTGGAATCGGACGGATCGGACGGCAGGAACGAGATCGACTTGCCCGCCTCGTAGACCGATTTGATCTCCTTGCGGACATCGGCTGCGGCGCGGATGTTCATACCGAGGCGATCGTTGGCGCGGATCAAATCCGCGACCGCCTTGCGGCCGTCATCGCTTCCCTTGGTCATGATCAGTTTGGCGGCTTCGTCGGGGTGAGCCTTGACCCACTCGCCCGCCTCCTTATAGGCGGCATAGAGTTTCGGAATCAGGTTCTTGTGCT
>JBQCIZ010000516.1:0-3566 GCA_051953235.1 Nitrobacter sp.
CATTGTTGTTCCATTGCGCCAAAACGGGCTACCGGCCCCGAAATGGGCCGTTTTTCCCAGCGACCGCTTTTAGACGGGGGGGACCGCCCTGTCCAGAAAGTGCGCAGGGGGATCAGGGGCTTGGCATATATGGGGGCTCTACGACCCCGGCAGTAGCGCGATCGACCGAGGTCAGGCCGCGGCGACCGGACTGGCCGGCCGGGCTGGGCCGTCGAACACATGGACCTTGTTTCGTCCGGCGGTCTTTGCCGTATAGAGCGCCGCATCGGCCTCGGCGAACAACTCGGCGATCCGCCGGTGATGCGGGCGTTCGATCAGCGCAGCCCCGATCGACGCACCGACCAGCAGGCGAAGACCGTTCCAGAAGAATGGCCGGCACAGCATGGCGACGGTCTTCTGCAGCACCTGCGCGATGCGCGCGGGCGTGGTGGGAGCATGCAGGATGAGCGCGAATTCGTCGCCGCCCAGCCTCGCGACGAGGCCGGCATCGTGGAACGCGCGTCTCAAGCGCATCGCGATTTCACGTAAACATTCGTCGCCGGCCTCATGACCGAACTTGTCGTTCAGTTCCTTGAAGCGGTCGAGGTCGATCAGGACGAGCGCCGACGCGAAACCGTAGTTCAGGGTGTCACCGACGACGTCGCTGTAGCGCGCCTGAAACACATGGCGATTCGCCAGACCGGTGAGCGGATCGGTTTCGGCCTGCCGCCGCAAGGCATCCAAGGCCTGCCGCTCGGAGGTGACGTCCTGTTTGGCGCCGAAGATGCGCACCGCCTGGCCGCCCTCTTCGAGCGCGTTGATCGTGAGCCGCATCCAGCGGCTTTCGCCGCGCCAGGTTCTGATTTCCGTGTCGAGCGAAACCGCGGATCCGCTCCGGATCACTTCGGCGCGGGCCAACTCCATATTGCGCCGGGACTCGTCGATATAGAGATCGACAATGCTGGCGCGCCGCAGCGGGTTGCCTTCGGGATACCCAAAGATGTCGTAGACGCCTGACGTCCAGGTGAGCCGTTCTGTCGCAATCTCACATTCCCACGCGCCGATACGCGCATGACCGAACGCCTGATCGTAGAGACGCGCGCGAACCTCGGCCGGCAAAAACGCGGCGGAATGATCTGCTTCGTCTCCCATCAGCGAATCCAGCGGCCCGTTAGGAATATAGCCTGTTTCCCAAGGACTAAAGCTGCCGTGTTAACGAACCTATACCCCGTCCCGCGACGCGATGTTCCCAGCCGTGGTATCCGGTGTCCCAATGGCGTTCGCGGCACGGCACCTCAGCCGTTGATAGGCGCTTCCGCCGCGTTGACAGCCGTCTCGAAGCCGTGGTTCTCTCCCGTTCGTTAAGTCGCGTCGGGAGAGATCGGCCGCTTTTGAAGAAAAGTCGCCGGCGCCGAAGGAGCAACCGCCCCGGAAACTCTCAGGCAAAAGGACCGCGCGATTCGTTAGCATCTGGAAAGAGATCCAAGGGACCGCAGGTCCTGCGGGTCCGCCGACGGGATAATACTCTCAGGCACAGCGACAGATGGGGCTTCGACCGGTTTCAGGGAATCGTCCCTGTGGACCACGAGGGCCCCCGATGCTTGCGCATGACGCCGAAACAGCTCTTTTGAAAACGCCGCTCCACGCGCTGCATTTGAAGCGCGGCGGCAAGATGGTGCCTTTCGCGGGCTATGACATGCCGGTGCAATACGCCGCCGGTGTGCTCAGGGAACATCTGCACACCCGTGCGAACGCCGGCCTGTTCGATGTCTCGCACATGGGCCAGATCGCCTTGCGGCCGAAGTCCGGCCAAGTCGGGGATGCCGCGCTGGCGCTGGAAAAGCTTGTCCCGCAGGACATTCTGGCGGTGGCGCCGGGCCGCCAGCGCTACGCCCAGTTCACCAACGCGGCGGGCGGCCTGCTCGACGACCTCATGGTGGCGAATTTCGGCGATCACCTGTTCCTGGTGGTCAACGCCGCCTGCAAGGCCGCGGACGAGGCGCATCTGCGCAAGCACCTTTCCGATATCTGCACCATCGACGTGCTGGCCGACCGTGCGCTGATCGCGCTGCAGGGACCGAAAGCGGTGACCGTGCTGGCGAAACTTTGTCCGGAAGCGCCAGCGATGAAATTCATGGATGCCGGCCCGCATCAGGTGGATGGTATCGCCTGCTTCGTGTCGCGCTCGGGCTATACCGGCGAGGACGGTTTCGAGATTTCGATTCCCGCTGCAAAAGCCGAGGCGCTGGTCACAAAACTGCTCGCCGACGCGGACGTGATGCCGATCGGGCTCGGGGCCCGCGACAGCCTGCGGCTCGAGGCGGGATTGTGCCTGTACGGCCACGACATCGACGCTTCGACAAGCCCGGTCGAGGCCGCGCTGGAATGGTCTGTGCAAAAGAGCCGCCGCAATGGCGGCGCGCGCGCCGGCGGCTTTCCCGGCGCCGACGTTATCTTTGCCTTGTTTGACAACGGCGCTTTCCGCCGCCCGGTCGGGTTGCGGCCCGACGGCCGCGCGCCGGTGCGCGAAGGCGCAGCGCTGTTTGCCAATGCAACCTCCGCCGAGCAAATCGGCACCGTCACATCCGGCGGCTTCGGCCCGAGCCTGAATGCGCCCATTGCCATGGGTTATCTGCCCACCGCGCAGGCAGCGGACGGCGGCACGGTGTTTGCGGAGGTCCGTGGACAGCGGCTGCCGCTGCGCGTCTCGCCGATGCCTTTCGTTCCCCACAGCTACAAGCGTTGAGGATTCTCCCATGACCGTTCTCTACACCTCCGACCACGAATGGCTCCGCATCGAGGGCGACACCGCGACCATCGGCATCACCGACTATGCACAGTCGCAGCTCGGCGATGTCGTGTTCGTGGAATTGCCGAAGGTCGGCCGCCAGTTGAAGAAGGCGGAAGCCGCCGCCGTCGTCGAATCCGTCAAGGCCGCCTCCGACGTCTACGCGCCGATCACAGGCGAAGTGCTGGCGGTGAACGATGCGCTCGCCGCCGAACCCGCGCTGGTGAATTCCGATGCCAACGACAAGGCCTGGTTCTTCAAGCTCAGAATCGCGGACAAGAACGAACTCGGCGGCCTCATGGATGAAGCCGCCTACAAGGCGCACACGGCGTGATGATGCGCGCCACCCATGCAGACGTCATCCTGAGGAGCGAGGGCGGAGCCCGAGCCTCGAAGGATGGTGGCTACGTCCTTCGAGGGCCGCTTCGCGGCCGCCTCAGGACGACGATCGTTTTCATATTTGAGCGGGAACTCCTGCCATGACGACCGGACAAACCGAACCTGCCACCACCTTCGTCCGCCGCCATATCGGCCCCTCGCCGCGCGATATCGCCGCGATGCTGGAGACGGTCGGCGCCAAAAGCCTGAGCGCGCTGATGAGCGAGACGCTCCCCTCCTCGATCCGGCAGACCAGGCCGCTCGATCTCGGCCGCGCGCTGAGCGAAACCGAAGCGCTGGGGCACATGCATGCGCTGGCCGATCAGAACCAGGTGTTCACCTCGCTGATCGGCACAGGCTATTCCGGCACCATCCTGCCCGCGGTGATCCAGCGCAACATCCTGGAAAATCCGGCGTGGTA
>JBQCIZ010000517.1:0-5165 GCA_051953235.1 Nitrobacter sp.
AAATTGAAGATCTGATCTTGAGCGGCAAAGCGTCGCTGGGGATCACGGCTCGTCCCCGATATGACACCGGGCTTATCGACCGCCCGATCGCTCGCCTGAGCATACTTGCGGCTTCGCGGGAGCGGTTCACCCCGAGTGAGATGAAAAATGGCATCGACCTTCGCGCCCTTTGCCGTCGAGATCTTTTGATCCTCGAACGCCGATATCAGTCGCGCCTGACACTCGACGCGGCATTGCGGCTTCTGCAACTGACGCCGAAAATCGTCCACGAAGGCAGCGCGGCCAGCATCGTTCTTGCTTTGGCGCGAGTCGGTCTCGGCACGGCTGTCATACCCTCAAGCACCCAAACGGATCTCTATACGGCGCGGATCACCGCAAATGGTGTCGCTCTCGGCATGGATCTAGCCGCCGTTTGGGATCCCACCATGCGCTGGAGAAACGAGGTTGAAGAGCTGGCCAAGTCCCTGAGGGAAGCTTTCTCGAAACGATACCCTCGGCGCGGACCAAGCGGCCCTCGCACCCCTCAAAAATCCAAACACGGAACCAACCGCCGCAGAGCCGATGAACGCTGAAAACAATGCCTCCATGGCGACCTGGCTGAGGCAGCGCGGCGGCAGGCCGCCGGGTTCCCGGGCATGCCCCTAGAGGGTGCTCCAAGGCACCTACGGCCACCATCATCCCAACTCTCTAGTACGGGGCGTCAGCAACCGATCAAAAGGCAGGTGCGTTTCGGTGGCCGAAACAGGGGTCAGCTTGACCGAGGGGCAAAATGGGACGAAAAAACCTAATGAAATCTGGTCGGAGTGGCAGGATTCGAACCTGCGACCCCTGCGTCCCGAACGCAGTGCTCTACCGGGCTGAGCCACACTCCGACAAGACGCGGCTTATAGCCTTGGGTTTCGCACATCGCAAGACGCTGAATCGAGGACCGAAACTCCTGTGATTGTAGGCCTGAAAACCGAGATTCTGCCGGCCGGACAGGCCGCTGTGGCGGCCGCTGCGCGGACGCTCGGCAGCGGGGGGCTGGTCGCATTCCCTACTGAAACAGTCTACGGGCTCGGCGCCGACGCCGCCCATGCGGAGGCCATCACACGGCTTTATCAAGCCAAGGGACGGCCTGCATTCAACCCCCTGATATCTCACGTCGGCGATCTCGCAGCCGCCCAGCGGATCGCCCAATTCAATGCAACGGCCTTTGCGCTGGCGGAGGCGTTCTGGCCGGGGCCGCTCACCTTGGTACTGCCCAAGACCCCGCGCTGCCCGGTGGCCGATCTGGCAACTGCGGGCCTCGACACCGTGGCTGTCCGGGTTCCCGCCCATCCCGTCGCCCGCGACATCCTGCGTACGTTTGGCAGCGCTGTCGTCGCGCCGTCTGCCAACCTGTCGGGCCACGTCTCGCCGACAACCGCCGCCCATGTGCAGAGCGACCTCGCGGGGCGGATCGATCTCATCGTTGACGGCGGGCCCGTCCAGGTCGGCGTCGAATCCACCATCGTCGGCTGCTTCGATGCGCCCATGCTACTGCGTCCCGGCGCGGTGCCGCGCGACGCCATCGAGCGTATTCTCGGCCGTGCACTGATGAAGCCGCCTGAGGATCCCGAAGCGGACAACGGACAACCGCTGGCGCCGGGAATGCTGGCCTCTCACTACGCGCCACGCACTCCGGTCCGGCTCAATGCCGTCAGCCTCGAGCCCGGCGAAGCGTTGCTTGCATTCGGTCCAGCCGACCTGGCAGGCATAAATGGGGCAGCAGCCGTGATGAACCTGTCGGAACGGCGCGACCTCACCGAGGCCGCAACCAATCTGTTCGGCTATCTGCGGGCGCTCGACGAGAAGCGCGCGGATGCCATCGCCGTGATGCCAATTCCCGATGACGGCCTCGGCGAGGCCATCAACGACCGGCTGCGCCGCGCTGCCGTTCCGCAGACCTGATAAAATAAGCCGTCTCGTGCCACACTCGAACAAGAAGCGTTGAAGCCCATGAATATCGTTCCGCCAAAGCCCGCGCTGCCGCCGCTGTCGCCCGATCTGATCGCGCGCTTCAAGGCGATCGTCGGCGAAAAGTACGCTGTGACGGACGCGAACGAACTCGCACAATACGTCACCGAGGAGCGCAACCTGTTCCACGGTCATTCGCCGCTGGTGCTAAGGCCGGCTTCGACCGCGGAAGTCTCGGCGATCTGCAAGCTCGCGACCGAGCATCGGATCGCGCTGGTGCCGCAGGGGGGTAACACCGGCCTCGTCGGCGGACAGACGCCGCACAATGGCGAAGTCGTGGTCTCGATGCGGCGAATGGACAGGATTCGTGAAGTCGACGTTGCATCCAACACCATGACGGTCGAGGCCGGCGTCGTTCTGCAGAACGCGCAGCAACGCGCCAGCGAGGTCGACCGGTTTTTCCCGCTGTCGCTCGGCGCTGAGGGAAGCTGCACCATCGGCGGCAATCTCTCGACCAATGCCGGCGGCACCGGCGCGCTGGCGTTCGGCGTGGCGCGTGAAATGGCGCTCGGCCTCGAAGTCGTTTTCGCCGATGGGCGCGTTCTCAACGGCCTCTCGAAGCTGAAAAAGGACAACACCGGATACGACCTGCGCAACCTCTTCATCGGCGCTGAAGGCACACTCGGCATCATCACGGCGGCTGTTCTCAAGCTGTTTCCGAAGCCGCGTAGCGTGGAAACGGCTTTTGTCGGCCTGAAAACGCCGGCAGACGCACTAAAGCTCTTGACCATTTCTCAGGCCGAAGCCGCGGGCAGCCTGACGAGCTTCGAACTGCTCGCCGAAATCTGCATCGACATGTGCGTCAAGCACGGCACCGACATCCGCGATCCCCTGCAAAACCGGCATCCCTGGTACGTGCTGATGGAAATCTCGTCGTCGCGCGACGATGCCCGCTCCACCCTCGAAACCATTCTCGGGCGCGGCATGGAAGACGGCATCGTCGACGACGCGGTGATCGCCGCCAATCTGCAGCAGCGTGCCGCATTCTGGAAGCTGCGCGAGGTGATCTCGCCAGCGCAGAAGCCGGAAGGCGGCTCAATCAAGCACGACATCTCGGTGCCGGTCGCAGCCGTGCCTGCCTTCATCGCGGAGGCCAATGCCGCGGTCGTCAAACTGATGCCAGGGGCGCGCCCGGTGCCGTTCGGGCATCTCGGCGACGGCAACATCCACTACAATGTCAGCCAGCCCGTGAGCGGCATGACGACCCAGGATTTTCTCAATCGTTGGCACGACGTCAACGCGGTGGTGTTTGCGATCGTGCTGCGGATGGGCGGTTCGATCTCCGCCGAGCACGGTATCGGCGTGCTGAAGCGCGACGAATTGCCCGACGTGAAGGACAAGACCGCCATCGAACTGATGCGCGGCATCAAGGCGCTGCTCGACCCCCAAGGCATTATGAATCCGGGCAAAGTGCTGTGACTGGACCCGCCGCCAATAGCGAACTGTCCATCACCGAGATCAACGACGCAGAGGTCGACGGTGTCATTGCGCTGTGGCGGCGCTGCGGTTCGACGCGCGACTGGAACAATCCCGCCGCCGACATTGCACTGGCACGCAAGGAAGCCAACTCGACGATTCTACTCGGGCGCGATGGCAACGATCTCGTCGCCTCGGTGCTTGTCGGCCACGACGGCCACCGCGGCTGGGTCTATTATGTCACTGTCGACCCCGATCAGCGCTTCAAGGGCCATGGCCGCACCATCATGGATGCGGCGGAGAACTGGCTGCGCGCCCGCGGCATCGAAAAGCTGCAACTGATGGTGCGCGGCGACAACGCCAAGGTTCACGCGTTCTATCAATCGATCGGTTATTTTGAGCAGGATCGCGTCGTGTTCGCCAAGTGGCTCGACGGCCGCGAACCGACGCCATAGCTCTTTTTCAGAACAACGATCCCTGCCCGTCGTCGGCTGACGTCGTTTCAGGCGACTTTCGGACCGCCGCTTTCTTCGCCGGCTTTTCCGCCTCCCCGGCCGCCTCCTCCGCTGAAATCGGCAACACCAGCTGCGCATCGTCGTTGGCGACGCGATTCACGCGCGTGGAGACTTCGTGCCAAATGTAGTCGCCATCGGCGGGGGCCCGGAGCAACGGCATCACCTCACAGGCCTCGGCGGCATTACCATCCAGCCATCGCGCGTGATCCTCCGGCGCGATCGTCACCGGCACGCGCGGATGCAGCGTTGCGAGACCACCGCGCGCCGCGGCAGTCACGATCGCGACCGTATCGATTTCCTCGCCGTTCGGCCCGACCCAGGTTTCGGCAAGCCCCGCGAAAGCCATCAGCGCGCCGCTACGCGGGTGGATGAAGAACGGGCGCTTCCGTCCCTCCGATTGATACCATTCATAGTAACCGTCGGCCGGAAGCAGGCAGCGGCGACGCTTTATCGCATTTTTGAAAGCCGGCTTGTCGAGCACCGTCTCGGCCCGAGCATTGATGACGAGGGCGAACTGCCGGGGATCCTTGACCCACGCCGGAATCAGCCCCCATCGCATCAGGCGAAAGTGGCGAGCGCCGTTTTCAAGGATGACCACCGGGACGGGCTGGGTCGGGGCAATATTGTACCGAGGCGGGAAATTCGGCTGCTCGGCATAGCCAAACACCTGACGCATTGCATCGGGAGGCGATAGAATTACGTAGCGTCCGCACATTTCGTCATCCAGACAGGTGAGACATTCAATCCGTTTTAACCCCAAAGGTTAACACTGGAAGGGATGACATCAACGGCCGCCAAATCGTCCCCCTCCCCGGCGAATTCGACACAGACTGCTCCAGACAAGACCGGCTGGGCGGCGGAGCTGTTGGCCGCCAACATCAATCCCCGCACTGGCCTTGCGACCGACTATCTGAACCATTTCAACGAAGCCATCATGCTGCTCGAGATGATTCCGGACATGCCGGACTGCGCCGATGATTTTCTGAGCTGGCAGCCCCTGACCTATCAGGAGCATTTCACGGCCTCGAACTTCAAGGCGCGCGATCTCGCAATCGCAGCCTATGATCTGGCCGACCCGGCCATTCGGACCGAGTTCGATAACCTGACCACCACCATGACCTCCATCCTCACCGCCGTGGCCTCGGCGATGAAGGAGGCCCATCAGGACAAGACCCGCGCAGCCCTTGCGACCCAGGCCACCGGCTGGGTGAAGCCGCTGGTCACCCTGGCCGGCGG
>JBQCIZ010000518.1:0-8796 GCA_051953235.1 Nitrobacter sp.
CTCTGTAAGAAAAACAGCGATGCCAAGCCCGACAGGAATGGCGATCGCCATGGCGATCACCGATGTGAGTAGCGTGCCGTAGATCGGACCGACGGCGCCAAGCACCGGCGGATCGGCCGCCGGCGCCCAACGCTCGGTCCACAGGAAGGCGAAGCCGTATTCCTTCATCGCCGGCCACGCGCCGACAACCAGGGAGACGATGATACCGCCGAGAATGAGCAGCACCGAAATCGCACTGAGGCGGGTGATCCAGTAAAATGCGGTATCGCCGAGCTTGAACGCGCTGAGGGCCTTGGCCCGGTCATAGGGTCCGGCCACATCCATCGCATCACTCTGAACAGCTAGATCGGCCACGCCATTTCCCCACGTTCTGTGTCCACCCGGTGAAAAGCCGGCAAGCGGAGGGGAAGGAAGCAAGCTCCCTTCCCCACGCTTGGATCACATCGACTTGACGTCGGCGCTCCAGGTCTTCTTGATGAGATCGATGACGTTGGCCGGCATCGGCACGTAATCGAGATCCTCGGCCATCTTGGCGCCCTTCTCGAAGGCGAAGCTGAAGAACTTCAGTGCTTCGGCCGTTGCTGCCTTGTCGGTCGGCACCTTGTGCATCAGGATGAAGGTCGAGGCGACGATCGGCCACGACTTGTCGCCGGGCTGGTCGGTCAGGATCAGGTGATAGCCGGGCGCGTGGATCCAATCGGCGTTGGACGCAGCCGCCTGGAAAGCCTCGCTAGTCGGCTGCACGGTTTTGCCGGCCTTGTTGATCAACGCCGTGTAGGCAAGCTTGTTCTGCTTGGCGTAGGCGTATTCGACATAACCGATCGAACCCTTGGCCTGCGCGATATTGCCGGAAACGCCTTCGTTACCCTTGGCGCCGACACCGACCGGCCACTCGACCGCAGTGCCGGTTCCGACCTTCGACTTCCAGTCGGCGCTGACCTTCGAAAGATAGTCGGTGAAGTTGAACGTGGTGCCCGACCCATCGGCACGATGCACGATGGTGATCGCGGAGGACGGCAGGTTCAGCTTCGGATTGAGCTTCTTGATCGCCGCATCGTCCCACTTGGTGATCTTGCCGAGGAAGATGTTGGCGAGGGTCTCGCCGTCGAGCGTCATCTCACCGGCATTGACGCCTTCGAGATTCACCACGGGAACGATGGCGCCCATGATCATCGGCCACTGTGCGAGGCCGCTCTTGTCGAGCTGATCCGCCTTGAGCGGCGCGTCGGTCGCACCGAACGTCACGGTGCTGGCCTGGATCTGCTTGATGCCCGCGCCCGAACCGATCGACTGATAGTTGATGGCATTGCCGGACGCTGTCTTGTAAGCGTCCGCCCACTTGGACAGCACCGGATAGATGAAGGATGAGCCGGCTCCGGTAACATCCGCCGCCATGGCGGAGGTCGACGCGGCAACGAGGCCGGCGGCGACAATGGCCTTGAAGAAATTCATGTTTGAGTCTCCCTCGTATTGAGCAGCGCCGATGCGCTCGCAGCGCCCGTCTAAGGGCGGTCGATGCTGCTTTTACGAAGGTTGGATGACACCTGGATGACAGCGGCAAGCGGCTGAAATGATTGACCTTCAGGCCCCGGTCGCGGTCTGCGCCAGTGGGAAACCCGCCGTGAAGGTCGCACCATGGCCGAGCGTGCTCTCGATCAGGAGGCGCCCGCGGTGGCGGCCCAGGATGTGCTTCACCAGCGACAGGCCGAGTCCGGTGCCGCCCTGCGCGCGGCTGTCGCCGACATCGACGCGATAGAAACGTTCGGTGAGGCGCGGCAGATGTTCCGGCGCGATCCCGGGACCGAAATCACGCACCATCACACGAAATTCCGGCGCGCCATCGGGCGAGGCGTCCATCGTCGACGACACCATGACCTTGCCGCCGGAGGCGCCGTATTTCAGCGCGTTCTCGATCAGGTTCTCGAACAGCCGCAGCAGTTCCTCACGATCGCCTGCGATCGTCACCGGGCTCCCGGGTAATGCGACCTCGATCCTGACCTGACGCTCCGCGGCCAGCGGCTCCAGCCCATCGACCACCTGACGGACGATCGGAACGAGGTCGACCAGCGCATCGGGCCTCACATGCGCCGACAGTTCGACCCGTGACAGCGACAGCAGGTCGTCGATCAGCCGCGCCATGCGCGTCGCCTGCGCATGCATGATGCCGAGAAACCGCTCTCGCGCCTTGGCGTCCTCACGCGCCGGACCCTGCAGCGTGTCGATGAAGCCGGACAGCGCCGCCAGCGGCGTGCGCAATTCGTGGCTGGCATTGGCGACGAAATCGGCGCGCATCTCCTCGACCCGGCGCAGCGGCGTCTGATCGTGGAACGTCAGCAGCATGCAATGATCGATGCCGCCGAACGCGGTCGGCACCGGAACCGGCGTGATGATCAATTCCATCCAGCGATCGACCGGAACGTGATTGAGATAGGTCGTGCGCCGCGTTTCGCGGGTCGCGATCGCCTCGCGCAACGCGATGACGATTTCCGGGGACCGCAGCGCGAACTGCGCCAGTTCGTTTCTGCGCAGCGCCGGCACGAGTTGAGACGCCGCCGCATTGAGATGAATCACGCGGCCGGCCCGGTCGAGTAGCACGTTAGGATCAGGCATCCCTGCGACGATGGCATACACCGCCGCGGTCTCCACCGGATTGGCGCCAAGCGCCGGTTCGCGTGCGGCTCCTGCCTCATGAAGCTGCCACGGCACCAGCGCTGCGCCTGCGATGCAGACGAAGGCGGCGATGGCGCGGGACCACTGCAAGCCGCCAAACACGACAAGCGCGGCCAGCACGAGAGCGGCAACAAGCAGAATAAGCGCCGAGCGGCGCAACCGGTCCGGCCATGACGCAAAGATCGACGGCGGCACATCGGCATGCCGCTGCGCGGCCGTGTCCGCGCTCGGTCTCACGCTGTCAGGCGCCGGAATCGCCATGCTCCCTCAGATAGGACACGTCACCTGTCGGGCCGGAGCTTCCTCCGGGCCGCGAATCACCCAGGCGTTTCATTCGCGCACTGATGATAATTTCCCGAAGCGTCAGCAGGATTACAGAAATCACGAAGGGCGCAATATAATAAAGCAGGCGGAACAGCAGCATTCCGGCCAGCAGGTCTTCCTTGTCCATCTGCCAGAGGCCGACCAGCATGGCCGCGTCGAACACGCCGAGCCCGCCCGGCGAATGGCTCGCGAAACCGAGCAGCGTCGCCGACACGAAGATCACGGCGACGACCACGAAGCCGAGATTGGGTTCGTCGGGCACCAGCACATACATCGCGAGCGCGCAAAACCCGAGGTCGAGGATGCCGATGAGGATCTGCAGCAAGGTCAGTGGACCGCCCGGCAAAATCACGGTCCATGGTCCGCGGCCGACATGTCGTGGCCGCATCCAGACCCAGATCACATAGCCGACCAACCCGGCAAGGATCGCAACCGCCACCAGCCGATTGCACCACGGCGGAAGCTGATCGATGTTGGCCGCGGCTTCCGGATGATAGGCGATGCCGAGCCCGAGCACGGCAGCGTTGCCGAGCCAGAAGGTGAGTCCGGCCAGAAAGCAGATCTTGGCGACGTCGATCGCGTTCAGTCCCCAGGCGGAATAGATGCGATAGCGCACCGCGCCGCCAGTGAAGACGCTGGCGCCGACGTTGTGACCGACCGAATAGCTGGTGAAGGCGGCGAACGCGTTGATGCGGTAGGGAACGTGCGTGGCGCCGATCGCGCGCACCGCGAACAGATCGTAGAACGTCAGGGTGAAATAGCCGGCCGCGACGAACAGGCCCGACAGGGCGATCGAGCGCGGCTCGGTCTGCTTGAGGGCCTCGATGACATTATCGACATCGATGCCCCGGAGAATGTGGAAGAGTACGTAACACGCGACCGCGATGACCGTGACGCTGATCGCAACACCGAGTTTGTGCAGGATTTGCTTCTGGCGCAGAACTGAAATCGCTCTGCGGATTGATCCTAGCATCGAGACCCTCGAACTGCGATCCGCTGCAAAATTGTCACCACTCCGTGTTCGTTCGCATGGACAACGTCGTAGCGTGTTTTCGCTCCCAGTGGAATTCCGGCGACGCCGATAAAACGCTTCATTTCAACACATTGGAGTGTGTCCCGGAGCGTCCACCGGTCAGCCTGACGCGACCTGCCGGGAGACCACCCGGTCACGCAACCATGAGCCAATGGCGCAACCAACGAGATAGATAGCGAACATCGCAAGTCCAAGATCGAGCCAGTAACCGAACCGGCCCGGAACGATGCGCGTCAGCGCTGCGGCAATCAGCGCCGCAACCAGCAGGGACAGCCACTGCTTGGCCTTTTTCGTGACCCCGCGGCCACGATAGACCACCGCGATCCAGCCCATGGCGAAGCCGAGCAGCAACGACGCCACGAGCCATCCCCAGTGAAACATCGCCAGATAGACCATCTCTACTGCCTCACAATGAAGTCAATGCGGCGGTTTTTCGCCTTGCCTTCGTCGCTGTCGTTGGCCGCGACCGGCTGGGCGCTGCCGTAGCCCATCGGCTTGAACCGGTCCGCCGGCATCCCGGCTTTCACCAGATAATCCGCGACCGCCTGCGCGCGCCGCTCGGACAGCGTCTGGTTGAAGGAGTCGTCGCCATCGCTGTCGGTATGGCCGACGATCTCGATGGTTGCCGTCGGGCAGCGCAACGCCGTTTCCGTCAGCCGATCCAGCAGACCGATGGAATCCGGATCCAGATTGGCGCGGCCGGTCTCGAAACGGATCGTGCCCTTGCTGAGCAGATCGGAGAAAAGTTGCTGACACACGGTCGGATCGACCGGCGCTGCCGCTGGCTTCACCGACACTTCCGTTTTGGCCTGCCAGCCCTGCGGCATGCTCTTGGGCAGATCGTTCCGGATCTGGTTCCCGGCGGCGTCATACAGCGCGTCGCCGGACAGATTGACCTCGCGGTCGGAAACGACGAGCGTTCCGGTCGACAGCCGCGACAGCGAACCCAGCGCCCGCGTGACGACGTCGGAGAAGTTGGACGGCGCGCCGACACTCGCCTTGAGCTTATCGACGACCTTCTCGCCAACGAACTTGCGTCCAGCCGACGCCACGATCGCCGCATGAATGGCGTTGTCGGGAACATATCCGGTCAGCGTCAGCGTCGCGGCGACAGGGTCCTTGTTGGCCTCGAAGATGTACGGCGGGGCCTGGATCTCGTTGGCAACCGAATATCCATCGGGCAGATTTTTCAGGGCCGCGGCGATCGCCTCGCGGCCTCCGAGATCACGCGCCATGCCCGACAGATTCACCGTGGCATCCGACATCGTGATCTTGCCGGTCTTGAGCTTGCCGATCTGACCGATCAACAGCACCGCCGCGGTCTCGAAACGCGGCGGCGCGCCACGGGCCAGGTTCAACTGATCGGCAATTTCAATGCCGGGGAATGTGGCACGCGCGGCATCGAGCAGCTTGTTCTTGACCACCGGAAGCGGCGCGCTGCCGCTCAGCGTCACTTTCCCGACCTCGCGCTCGATCGTCCAGACGAACGGCTTGGCCTCGGGAACCAGCGCAGTGCGATCGTTGACCAGCCGGACGCCCGGCACGTTCTCGACCGAGGCCAACGCGCTGCTGCGGCCCTGTTCCGAAAACGCCTCTGCAGAAAATGTGATGTCGCGGCCGGCCGTCGTGACCGTCGTCTTGTCGAGAACGCTATCGTGCAAGGCGGCGGTGGCGCGCGTGGTCAGATCGGTCTCGAGCGGAATCGTTGTGGTCCAGGCCGCGGCCACCCAGAGCATGGCGAGGGGGATAAGGCCCGGCCACCAATTGCCGCTCCATCTGAATAGTCCGCGCATTCGGCATCCTGTTGCGCACCGACCCGCCGGCGCGCCTGCCGGCACCGGGATCGTGCACTCGGTTCAACACTTGAAACGCACGCGGAGCAAGGCCAAGGCCGGTCCTGCGGGTCCCGCATAAAATCTGGAAATGGAGAGAAAACAAACCCTTGGCAGCCTGTCAAACCGGAAATAAGGCCGATGCGGGATCGCCGCGATCCAACGCTTGAATAACCGTTTCTTCAGCCGTTTCTGACAAGACAACCATTCAACAGAAAGTGGCGGCACGGCCGGTTTTTCGATGAAACAGCTCCGCAACACCGTGATCCGCGCCGGCCTGGAGACCCTGTACTTCAGCGGTGCCCACCATCTGCTGCGGCCAATCTTCGCAGGCGTCGCCACCGTCTTCATGCTGCACCATGTGCGGCCGCGCCGGACCGTCCCGTTTCAGCCCAATCATCATCTGGAAGTGACACCCGAGTTTCTGCGCATGACCCTCGCGCATGTCCGGGCGCGCGGGATCGACATCGTGACCGCCGACGAGATGCACCGCCGGCTCGACGCGCAGGACTTTTCGCGCCGCTTTGCCTGTTTCACCTTCGATGACGGCTACCGCGACAACCGCGACTTTGCACTCCCCGTGATGCGCGAATATGACGCGCCCCTGACGGTCTACGCGGCGAGCGACTTCGCTGAAGGCACAGGGCGTCTATGGTGGGTCGCGCTCGAACGTGTCGTCGCCGCGGCTGACCGCATCGAAGCCACCATCGGCGACACCGCCGTACAACTCGACACCGCCACGCTCGAAGGCAAGCAAGCTGCGTTCACGCGAATCCATGACCTGCTGCGCGGACTGGCTGATGATCGCGACGTCGCGCGCGAGATGAGCAGCCTTTGCACGCGCTATGGCGTCGATGAAGCCGCCATCTGCCCCGAATTGTGCCTGTCCTGGGACGAGTTGAAGTCCTTCGCCGACGATCCGCTGGTGACGATCGGAGCCCACACCATCAGCCACTGCAATCTCGCCAAGCTAGGCGAGGCGGAGGCTCAGCGGGAGATAAGCGAGAGCCGCGCCCGGATAGAGAACGCCTTGCAGCGTCCCGCGGTTCATCTCGCCTACCCCTACGGCGACAGGAGCGCTGCGGGCCCACGCGAATTCGCGCTTGCTGCGGCGACCGGGTTCAAGACCGCCGTCACCACGCGTCCGGGCATGATCTTCCCCGAACATGCCGCCCATCAGACGGCGCTGCCGCGCATCTCGCTGAACGGCAATTACCAGACCGCGCGCATGCTGCCGGTGCTGACATCCGGCGCCGCTACCGCCATGTGGAATGGCCTTCGCCGGGTCGACGTGAACTAGCGGAATTATCCGCTTCGAACGACCGCTCATGTCGGCTTGACTCGTCCAGCCTCCGTGCCCACAAGTTTGTGGCAACGCATAAGGAGGCACTATGCTCAAGGATCTGTTTTCGCTGAAGGGACGCGTCGCGCTCATAACCGGCGGCTCACGCGGCATCGGCAAGATGATCGCAGCCGGCTTTCTCAGCCAAGGCGCGGCGAGGGTCTACATCACCGCGCGCAAGGCCGGTCCCTGCGAAGAGACCGCGAATGAACTGACCGCGCAGTATGACGGCGAATGTATCGCGCTGCCGATCGACATTTCAACGGTCGAGGGTTGCAACAAGCTTGCGTCCGAAATCATCAAGCGGGAGCCGAAGCTCGACATCTTGGTCAACAATGCCGGCGCGGCCTGGGGCGCGGAATTCGATGAATTCCCGGAGAGCGGCTGGGACAAGGTGATGGACCTCAACGTCAAGTCGATGTTCTTCCTGACCAAGGCGCTGGCGAAGCCGCTGCGCGCCGCCGCTTCGGCCAAGCACCTGGCGAAGATCATCAACATCGCCTCGATCGACGGCATCTTCGTCAATCCGATGGAAACCTATTCCTACGGCGCCAGCAAGGCGGCCGTCATCCACATGACGCGGCGGATCGCGACCAAGCTCATCAAGGACCACATCGCGGTCACCGCGATCTGTCCGGGCGCGTTCGCCTCCGACATGAACAAGGCGGCACGTGACCACGCCGACGAACTCGCCAAGCGCATTCCGGCAGGACGGATCGGTGACGAGACCGACATGGCCGGACTTGCGATCTTCCTCGCGTCGCGCGCCGGCGACTATGTGGTCGGCAACGCCATCGCGATCGACGGCGGCGTGGTCTACGCCAGCGCCGGACTTGAGATCGCGGGGTAAACGCAGCTAACTCACCGCCGGAACGGCCTCCGGGCCGCTCCACGGCCGCGTCGCCGAGGCGAGGCCGATCAAGCGGCCCTGGATATAGTCGCAGCCCCAGTCGCGCAGCATGATGGCGGACGGCTCGTCCTGCACCCATTCGGCCACGGTCCGGATATCGAGCCGCCGCGCCAGATCGATCAGGGTTTGCACGAAGGCGCGGTCATCGGACGAACGCGCGATGTTCTGCACGAAGGCGCCATCGATCTTCACGATATCCACGCCGAGCTTGCGCAGATTGCGGAACGACGTATAGCCCGCGCCGAAATCGTCGATCGCGATCCGGCTGCCGAAATTCTTCAGCCGCGTGACGAAGCCGCGGACGTCGTCGATATCCTGGATTGCCACCGTTTCAGTGATCTCGACGATCAGCCGTTCGGCGACCCCGGGATGCGCACGCATCAGGGATTCGATCGCCGCCCACCAATCCGGATCCATGGTGGTCTCCGGCGAAATGTTGAGGCTGAGCCGGACGTCGGGCGCTTCCGCGAGCTCGGCGATCACGAGCTCGAGCACCCGGTGATCGACGAGACGGATCAGGCCGAGCTTCTCCGCCACCGGCACAACGTCCGGCGCGAGCAGGAACTGGCCATCCTCCTGCTGCATCCGCACCAGGCATTCGTAGAACGCCGGCTGACGCGTACGCGCATCGACCACGGGCTCGAAGGCGGTGAGGATGCGGCGCTCGTTCAGCGCGGTGACGATC
>JBQCIZ010000519.1:0-4918 GCA_051953235.1 Nitrobacter sp.
GTAGGCCGTGAACGTCGCCCCGCCCGTCTCCGCCAAAACCTTCGTGATCGCCGCCGTCAGCGACGTCTTGCCGTGGTCAACGTGACCAATCGTGCCAATGTTGCAATGCGGCTTCGTGCGGTTGAATTTCTCTTTTGCCATTCATCACCTCTGCTGGCCGCGCATCCGGGCGGCTCGAAATCGGCGGCTGGTTACTGCGGAAAACGGCCCTGTTCAAGCCAGAAATTCTGGGCCAATCTCGCATCGCCATGCCGGGAAGCCTCTTATTTAGGTCGGCAAACAAAAAGAGCAATCGGGAGAGACATCATGACCGTCCAAACGGCCGCCAAACGCGCAGCTTCCCCACAGACCCCGCCGCTCCCCGAAGCCAAGCCCGAAAGGCTCGGCCTCTCCGCGTCCCGCTTGCAGCGGATGTCGGATGCCTTCAGGCGCGAGGTCGACAAAGGCACGGTTCCGGGCGTCACCATCATGGTCGCCCGCCGCGGTGCGATCGGCTGGTTCGACGCGATCGGCCGGCAGAATCCCGCGACCAGTGCGCCGATGTCCCACGACAGCATCTTCCGCATCTTCTCGATGACCAAGCCGATCGTTTCGGTCGCGGTCATGCAACTGCTGGAAGATGGCCACCTGCTGCTGACCGATCCCGTCGAGAAATACATTCCTGAATTTTCCGGCCTGAAGGTCGGCGTCGAAACCGGCGGCAAGCTCGAGCTCGTTCCGCTGGCGCGGCCGATGACGGTGCAGGACCTGCTGCGGCACACCTCGGGCCTCACCTACGACCACACCGGCAACGGTCCAGTTCATCAGATGTACAAGGATTCGCGCCTGCGCAGCCGCAAGATCACCAACGCGGAACATGCGACGATTCTCGCCGGTATGCCGTTGATCTGCCAGCCCGGCGCCGAGTGGCATTACAGCCGCTCGACCGACATCCTCGGCCGCATCGTGGAGGTGGTCTCCGGACGAACGCTCGGTGAATTCCTCACCGAACACATCCTCGCACCGCTGCAGATGACCGAGACCGGCTTTCACACCAGCGCCGCGAATACCGGCCGTCTCGCGGAAGCCTTCGACAAGGACCCCTGGTCCGGCGAGCCGGTCAAGCTGTTCGACATGACCGAGAAGCCCGCGATGGAATCCGGCGGCGGCGGGCTGGTCTCGACCACCATGGATTACGCGCGGTTCTGCCAGATGCTGCTCAACGGCGGCACACTCGACGGCGTCCGCATTCTCGGCCGCAAGACGCTGAGCCTGATGGCGTCGAACCATCTCACGCCGGACATCAGGATCAACGGCGGCATGCTGGCCGCCGGTCATGGCTTCGGCCTCGGCTTCGCGGTCCGCACCGACGAAGGTCTCGCACCCTATCCGGGATCGTCCGGCCAGTTCTACTGGAGCGGCATCGCCGGCACCTTCTTCTGGATCGACCCGAAGGAGGAATTGTTCGCGGTCATGATGTCGCAAGGGCCCGGCCAGCGCGAATACATGCGCACGCTGGTGCGCGGCCTCGTCTACGCGGCGGTGGAATGAACCAACAACGTCATCCTGAGGAGCGCGCCCGCTTGGGCGCGCGTCTCGAAGGATGCGCTAAAAGGCACCCCTGCTCTCATCCTTCGAGGCTCGCTGCGCTCGCACCTCAGGATGACGCCACTAGCTGATCGTCGCGCCGCCGTCGATCACCATGGTCTGGCCGGTCATGAAATCACCGGCTGCCGATCCCAAGAACACGGCGGCGCCCGCGATCTCGTCGGGAATGCCGATGCGCAGCAGCGGCGAGCGTGCGGTTGAGGCTTTGAGATTATCCGGGTTGTCCCACAACGCCTTCGCAAAGTCGGTCTTGATCAGACCAGGCGCGATGCAGTTCACGCGGACGTTGTGCTTGCCATATTCGCAGGCGAGATTGCGCGCAAGCTGCATGTCGGCCGCCTTCGAGATCGCGTAGGCGCCGAGGATCGTCGATCCCTTTAGTCCGCCGATGGATGAGACGATGATGATCGAGCCATCCTTGCGTTCGATCATCTGCGGCACCACCATGCTGATGATCCAGTTATTGGCGACGATATTGTTGCCAAGGATCTTGTTGAACTGATCGTCGGAAATCCCGGCCAACGGCCCGTAGTACGGATTCGACGCCGCGTTGCAGACCAGCACGTCGATCTTGCCGAACGCCTTGTTGCTTTCATCGACGAGATTCTGCAGATTTTCCTTGCTCGAGATGTTGGCGGCGATCGCGACCGCCGTGCCTTTGCCGAACTTGTCGTTGTTCTCCTTCGCCACCTGGTCGCAGACATCCTGCTTACGCGAGGAGATCACGACCTTGGCGCCGTGCTCCGCCATCCGCTCGGCAATGGCGCGGCCGATGCCGCGCGTCGAGCCGGTGATGACGGCGACTTTTCCCTTCATGTCGAACAAGGTCATGTCTCTCTCCCAGATTGGTCGTTTTTAAAAACTCGGAATTTCAGGTGATCACGCCAGCTTCGTTCCGCCGGCGATCTCTGGTCCGGCTGGCTGATGCATGGCGTCGTGCGCGGTGTCCGCGATCCAAGGCTGCTGGTTGACCATCGGAATGCGCCAGCCGCTATGGCCATCGCTGCCGAGATGATCGAGCCGTGTGATCGAGCAATTGTCGATGGTGAATGCAAGACCGCGCTCGGGCTGGTCGCCCAGCGCCACGCCGATCGCCGCCTTGATCGTTCCGCCATGCGTGACCGCAATGATGTCCCTGCCCGCGTGTTCAGCGTTGATGCGCTCGATGCCGGCTTTGACGCGGTTATAAAGATCCATAAAACTTTCGCCGTTCGGCGACGGTTCGTCGATCGGCGCGAACCAGTAACTGCCGACGGCAATGGGACGGCTTGCGAAGAACGCTGCACGATTCAAGCCCTGCCAGTCGCCGAGATGCTGCTCATTGAAGTCGGCTTCATGCGGCATGGCATCCGGCTTCGGGAAACCCGCATCCCAGATCGCGGCCGCGGTCTGATGCGTCCGTTTCAGTTTGCTGGCAACCCAGATCGCGTTGCGCGGCAAAATCTTGCTGACGGCACTGAAAACGACGCGATCGCTGCAATCGCAGTCCATGTCCTTCTGGCCATAGATGTTGCCGCCGTCGTTGCGCACCGGCGCATGCCGCACCCACCACCACCGTGTCGCGACCACGCCCGCCGGAACGGCATGCTGCGCGACAAACCGCTTCTCGGAATTGGACATCGGCAGGGCCCTTCAATAGTGTTTCACGCGGCTGTAAGTGAGCTATAGCGCGATCGCAAGTCAACTTCGTGTCCGATCGGATGCGCAGCGGCCTGCTTCAAACATTGTATGAATTCCGTGAGACGGCAAGCACGCGCCGTTATGAAGAGGAGAGTTTCATGGGCCGCCTCGAAGGCAAATCCGTCGTCATCACCGGCGCTGGCAGCGGCATCGGCCGCGCTGCCTCTTTGTTGTTCACCAGAGAAGGCGCGAAACTGATCGCGGTGGATCGTACGGATGGCGTCAAGGACACCGTCGAGCAGATTCGCAAGGCCGGCGGCACGGCGGAAGCCGTGATGGCGGACGCGGGTTCGGAAAAGGATGTCATCGCCTTCATCGACAAGGCCGTCTCGATGTACGGCAAGCTCGACGCGATCTGGGCCAACGCGGGGATCGGCGGCGGGTTGATTCCGATTGCCGAGCAAACGGTCGATCACT
Organism: Nitrobacter sp.; assembly: GCA_051953235.1. Classification (GTDB taxonomy): domain Bacteria; phylum Pseudomonadota; class Alphaproteobacteria; order Rhizobiales; family Xanthobacteraceae; genus Nitrobacter. The sequence goes on from JBQCIZ010000519.1 coordinate 3,685, forward strand.
GGCAAGAAGTTTTGCGCATCAACCTGATCGGGCCATTCCTCGCGGTGAAATACGCGATGCCGCACATGATCAGGCAGAAGCATGGCTCGATCGTCTGCACGGCATCCGTAGCGGGTCTGAAGTCCGGCGCGTCAGGCCATCCCTACGCAGCGAGCAAGGCCGGCGTCATCAGCCTGGTGCAGACCACGGCCTACTCGCTGTCGGGCACCGGCGTGCGCATCAATGCGGTGTGCCCCGGCCTGATCGAGACCGGCATGACCAAACCAGTGTTCGACCGCGCCAAGGAGCGCGGCACCCAGGACAAGATCGGCCAGCTCAATCCGCTGAAGCGTCCCGGGCAGCCGCATGAACTCGCGGCGATGGGACTGTTCCTCGCGAGCGACGAGGCATCCTACGTCAACGGCCAGGCAATCCCGGTGGACGGCGGCCTCACCGCCTCAATGCCCTATACCGGCAAGCCGATCTGACGGTCGTTACATTCCGTCCGGCGGCAGACTCGATGAGGTAGCCGCCGGGCGATTTTCATCGCGGATACGCTCGCGATAAAGCGCATACATCCCCGAACCGACGATTACGAAAGCTCCGATCAGCATCATCGCGTCCGGCACCTCACCGAACACCAGATAGCCGATGACGATGGCCCAGACCAACGCGGTGTAGCGAAATGGTGCCACCGCCGAGATGTCCCCGACGCGCAACGCCATGATGATGCAGTTGTAGCCGATCGGCAGCAGAACGCCGGCACCGATCAGAAGCGCAAACGTTCGCCCCGACATTGGCGACCAACCGCCCAGTGGCTCCAGCAACAACGCTCCGCTGGCGCCGACCGAGATGGTTGTGAGCAGCGTCACGAACAGCGACGGAATGTCCTTCGGGATGCCTTTGGTGGCGAGATCGCGGATCGCGCACAGGACTACCGAGGCCAGCACCAGCAACGAGTACTGATTGAATCCCGCGAGACCTGGACGGACGATGATGAGCACGCCAATGAATCCGGCCGCGATTGCAAGCCAGCGCCGCCAGCCGACATGTTCATTGAATGCCACCACTGCACCCAGCGTAACGGCCAGCGGCAGCGCCTGAAAAATCGAATAGGTGTTGGCGAGCGGCAGATGGGTGATCGCCGCCAGAAATGTGATTGCGCCGCCGACCTCGCAGATCACGCGCAAGACGATCGGCACCTGCAAAATCGTTCGCAGCGGCCGCATCGCGCCGTTGCGCAGCGCCAATCCGC
>JBQCIZ010000520.1:0-2035 GCA_051953235.1 Nitrobacter sp.
CGCCAATCTGGAAATCCTTGCAGCCGCAACGCTGGAAGCGAGCCTGTTGCAGCCGCAGCAGAGCGCGCCGCGTGCCGAATATCTCCACGCCATGGAGGAGCTGTCGTCGCGCGCCTTCAAGGCCTATCGCAACCTCGTCTATGAAACGCCGGGGTTCGAGGATTATTTCTGGGCCTCCACTGTGATCAACGAAATTGCGACGCTGAACATCGGCAGCCGTCCGGCATCGCGCAAGAAGACGCGCCGGATCGAGGATCTGCGCGCGATCCCGTGGGTGTTCAGCTGGGCGCAGTGCCGCCTAATGCTGCCGGGCTGGTACGGCTTTGGCTGCGCCGTGGAATCCTGGATCGCGGATCATCCCGATAAGGGCATGGCGCTGCTGCAGAAACTTTACCGCGAGTGGCCGTTCTTCCGTATGCTGCTGTCCAACATGGACATGGTGCTGGCGAAAAGCTCGATCGCGATCGCCTCGCGCTACGCCGATCTGGTGCCGGATGCCGCATTGCGCGAAGCGATATTCGGGCGCATCCAGCGCGAATGGCATCTCACCATCGAGACGCTGTTTGCGATCATGGGACAGGACCGGCTGCTCAGCAGCAATCCGCTGCTCGAGCGATCGATCCGCAACCGTTTCCCCTATCTCGATCCGCTCAACCACGTGCAGGTCGAATTGCTGAAGGCCTATCGCGCACAATCCGCCGACGAGCAGGTGCTGCGCGGCATCCAGATCACCATCAACGGCATTTCGGCGGGACTACGGAACTCGGGTTAAGGGGACGGATCGCTCCGTTTGTCGTCCCCGCGGACGCGGGGACCCATAGTCCGTGTCGCCGATGATTTGACAGGCAGCCGCGTATTTTTCCGATATGACTCCGCGCCGTATGGGTCCCTGCGTTCGCAGGAACGATGTGATTGCTATATTCCTACACCGGATCCCAATTAAAAATGTCCGCCGAACGGTCGAGCTTGTAGAACGATCCCTTCAGCGCCGGCATGCCATGCTCGGCGATGCTCTGCGGCGTCCAGCCTTCGCTCCGCTGCACCGAGCGGATCGGGCGCGACTGGCCCATCAGGAAGATTTCGTTCATGCGCACGGCGAAGATCTGACCGGTCACGTCCTTGGCGGCGTCGCCAAGCAGATAGGCGCAGATCGGCGCGATCTTGTCGGCGGTCATGCGCTGCATGCGTTCGACGCGCGCTTTTTCTTCCGGCGTTTCGGTCGGGATGGTGCCGATCAGGCGGCTCCACGCGAACGGTGAGATGCAGTTCGAGCGCACGTTGAAGCGGTTCATGTCGAGCGCGATCGACTTCGATAGCCCGACTATACCGAGTTTCGCGGCGGCGTAGTTGGCCTGGCCGAAATTACCGATCAGTCCCGAGGTCGAGGTGAAGTGCACGAAGGAGCCGCTCTCCTGTTCGCGGAACAGCCGTGCCGCGGCATGCGACACATAGAACGAGCCCATCAGGTGCACCTTGATGACCTGTTCGAACGCGTCGATGCTCATGCGGTGGAAGATCGCGTCGCGCAGGATGCCGGCGTTGTTCACGACACCGTCGAGCTTGCCGTAGGTATCCACCGCCTGCTTGACGATCTTGCTGGCGGGAATGGCTTCCGCCACCGTTTCGAAGTTGGCAACGGCGGTGCCGCCGCGCTTCTTGATTTCCTCGACGACCTGTTCGGCCGGCGCCGCATCGTTGCCGGCGCCGTCAGCCGCCCCGCCGGGATCGTTGACGACAACCTTGGCACCTTCCGCCGCGCACAGCAGCGCGATCTCGCGGCCGATGCCGCGGCCCGCGCCGGTAACGATGACGACCTTTCCGTCGAGTGATTTTGCGTTTGCCATGATGCTCTCGTGTGATCCTACTTTTCGTTCGTGAAAATGATCGTGCCTGACGCGGCGAACATGCCGCCGACGCCGTGGCAGACCGAGATCTTTGCGTCCTTGACTTGCGCCGGCGCAATCCCGCGCATCTGCCGCACGCTCTCCTGCAAGGCATACATGCCGTACATGCCCGAATGCATGTAGCTGAGGCC
>JBQCIZ010000521.1:0-7261 GCA_051953235.1 Nitrobacter sp.
GCGACGTCCACGACCGCGACGACAATGGATTCGAGTTTCCATGGAACGTGGCGTTCGTCGAAGGTGGTCGGCCTGAATGTCTATAACGACTCCAACGAGAAGCTGGGTTCGATCAGCGAGTTGCTGTTCGACAAGAGCGGCAAGGTCGAAGCCGCGGTGATCGGCGTCGGCGGGTTCCTCGGCGTCGGCCAGCATGATGTGGCGGTCGCGTTCGACAAGCTGAAATTCGTCGACACGCCGGTGCCGTCGACCTCGGCTTCTACGGCTCCGGCGGGCGGCACTGCGCGTCCGGGCACAACCACTGGTGCGGCTACCTCGGCGCCGGCGCCTGCGTCCACCACCAAGAGCAATCCGTGGTATCCGGATCACGCGGTGTTCAGCGCCACCAAGGATCAGCTGAAGTCGATGCCGCAGTTCAAGTATACGGAGTAACGATACAGGCGGATCGAGCCAAACGAAGCGCGCCCGGCTTTTGGCCGGGCGCGTTTGTTTTGCGCGATGAATCCGGCGGCTTGATATGAAGCCGCCGGCGCTGCGTTTATTTTTTCGTCACAAACGGGCAGCCGCCCTTGTCCATCGGACGGAACGCTTCGTCCCCCGGCACCGTCGCGAGCAGGTTGTAGAGATCCCACTCGCCCTTCGATTCCGAAGGCTTCTTCACCTGGAACAGATACATATCGTGCACCATGCGGCCGTCCTCGCGGATGTGACCGTTCTTGGCAAAGAAGTCATGGATCGGTGTCTTCTTCATCTGGGCCATCACCTTCGCGGTGTCGTCGGTGCCCGTCGCATCGATCGCCTGCAGGTAGTGCATCGTCGCGGAGTAGAGGCCGGCCTGGATCATGGTCGGCATGTGGCCGACCTTCTCCATGAACTTCTTGGAGAACGCCCGGGTCTCGTCGTTCATGTCCCAATAAAATCCATCGGTCAGGATCAGCCCCTGGGCTTGCTTGAGACCGAGGGAATGAGAGTCGGTGATTTCCTGGAGCAGGGCGATCATCTTCTGGCCGCCCTTGGTCAGGCCGAATTCGGCGGCCTGCTTCAGCGCGTTGGTGGTGTCGCCGCCGGCGTTGGCGAGCGCAACCACCTTGGCTTTCGAGGCCTGCGCCTGCAGCAGGAAGGAGGAGAAGTCGGACGAGTTCAGCGGATGCTTTACATCGCCGAGCACCTTGCCGCCGTTTTCCTTCACGACGTTAGCCGCGTCGCGCTCTAGCGCATGACCGAACGCGTAATCGGCGGTGACGAAGAACCAGGTGTCTTCGCCGCGCTTGACCATCGCCTTGCCGGCGACGTTGGAGAGCGCGTAGGTGTCGTAGGTGTAATGCACGAAGATCGGCGAGCAGGCCTTGCCGGTAAGATCGGAACTGCCAGCACCGGAATTCATGAAGATCTTGTTCTTCTCGGTCATCAGCGTGGACAGCGCGAGGGCGACCGAGGAGGTCGGCACATCGAACAGCGCATCCATCTTGTCGTTGTCGATCCAGTTGCGGACGATATTGACGCCAACATCGGGCTTGTTCTGGTGGTCGCCCGACAGCACCACGATCGGCTTGCCCTTGACCTTGCCGCCGAAGTCGGCGACGGCCATCTGCACGGCGGCGAGCGATCCCTTGCCGGTGGCGTCGGAATAAAGGCTCGACATGTCGGTCAAAACGCCGAGCTTGACGGCATCGTCGGAAATCTGGGCGTGTGCGGCTCCCGCCGACAGGACCATAGCGGCTCCGGCCGCCAAGGCGGCTGCTAGTCGTTTCATTCTTCTTCTCCCTCGAGCTTCTTGTTGGTGGTTTGGGGTGCGACACTTTGTGCCAGCAAAGCCAAGGCCGGGGCAAGACCGATGATCGTCTAAACGCCTGAACCACTCGCGGATTCTGGGGGGCGATTGGATCAATCGAGCCGGATTTTCCGTGACCCGGCAGGCCCGCGATTCAAAGCGCCGGCAGTTTCTTGACCTCGACGTTCACGGCGCCGCCAGCTTCCGCAATGACGCGCAGCGTCTTGGAATCGAACGCGATGTCGGCGAGCCGCAGGCTGCTGATGTCGGCTGTGACGCGGACGTCATCCTCGTTCTTCTGGAAATCCGCGATCACGGCGGCGATCTTCTTCTGCGCAGCCGATGCGAATGGCTTGAGATCGACGGTCGCCTTTTCGGCCAGCGCCGTCTGCAGGTAGGGCATCGCGGCACGGGCCGCGGCGCCGAGCAGACCGAAAGCCGCCTCGGATTCGACGGCGAGCTGAACATCCGTGAGACGGAGGGTCTGCTGCGCCTGATCGAGGACAGGCTTGCCCCAGATGTGCACGGTGGCCTCGCCGCCGAAGCCGAACCAGCTCTTCTTCTCCTTGGCGCGCACCAGCAATGAAATCAGCAGCCGGTTGCCGGCGGCCGCGACGCTGGCCTTTTTCACGGTGACGTCGACCGGACCGCTGCCGTCCTCGGGGAACGTCCTGCCGGCGAACTGCGCCTCGATGATCTTGTTGATGTCGGTGAATGGCATGTCGATGGGCACGCCGATGTTCAGCTTGCCGGGAGTAGCCGGGACGATTGCCAGCGCTGCGGGGAATGGACAGTCCGGCTTGGTCGCGCCGGACGTGATCCGCGTTTCGGCCTCGACGCCGAGCGTCAACGTGACATTGCTGGCATCGATGCGCGGCTGCGCGGCGACGGCGCGCACCGGTTTCATTTCGAGATACAGACCCTGCAATGCGGCGGCACCCTGCAGCGGGATCGAGCGGCACATCTGTGCCCACTGCTGCCGCGCGCTGCGCTCGAGCACCGGGTCGTTGCGGATGCGCTGCTGCAAGTTCGCGAGTTGCTCGTTGACTGCCTTGTCGATGACGGGCTTGACCTGCGCCGGCACGTTGACGCGGGCGCCGGCGACCGACAGGTTGGTGTCGCCGAGATTGACCTGCGCGGTCATGTTCGGATCGATGCGCCAGTTCGCGGCCAGCACCGGCCGCGCGGTCATCACGACATTACCCTTGATTTCCGCGTTGGCGTTCAGGTTCTTGATGTTGACGCGGCCGATCTGCTTGGCAACGTTGCCGCCCAGCAGGCTTCCTAGCGCGTTGCCGACCGCGCCCTGGGCACTTGCGGACAGCGAGCCTGTCACCTTGAGCGTTCCGGTCAGCGGTGTCGACAGCGACAGCACGTTGTTGGCGCCGGTCGCGCTGATCGCGCCGCGCGACGCGGTCCAGCCGATGTCCGCGTTCTGAAGAATCTGCGCGACCGGATTGTCCGCCTTGCCGGCGAAGTTGCGTGGCGCCGCGCGGTCGGCGGCGTCGCGAATGACGCCGAGCGGAATCGTGATCGGCGCGATGATACTGGAACTGCGGTTGACCGGCGGCAGCGGTGGCAGTTTGGCGAGCACGGGCTGGCTAATCCCGCGCGGCCAGATCCAGTCCATGGCCTTCAGGCTGAGGAAGAATGACGCGGCGAGGATGACAACGCCCAGCAGGATGGTTTTGAGATTCAACGCCAGCCGCATCGGCCCCCCGAAACAATTGCCCCCGCGGTGGAGTCTACAGGGTGAGGGCGATGGATTCCAGTGCGCGACGCCGATGGTGCGATTAACGAATTGGGCGCAGATGCGGCGGGTCTTGCACTATGCACGGCTGGCGATGAACAGCGGCCATGCGCTGTGGCGGGGCAGCGATCGCAATCAAAAAAATGGCGCGGAGAACCGCGCCATTGAGTCTGGGAGGAACCGAAGTTTATCCGCGCTTTCCGCTCATGTTGTCCGCCCGGCGATCCGTCATCGGCAGCACCACGACCTTGGTGCCGACGCCGACGCGGGAATAAAGATCTGCGACATTCTCGTTGGTCAGGCGGATGCAGCCCGACGAGACATGCGTGCCGATGGTTTCCGGCGCGTTGGTGCCATGGATGCGATAGACGGTGTTGCCGAGATACATGGCGCGCGCGCCGAGCGGATTGCCGGGACCGCCGGCCATGTGGCGCGGCAGATAGGGCTGACGCGCGATCATTTCTGGCGGCGGCGTCCAGTCCGGCCACTCCGCCTTTTTGGTAATGGTCTGCACGCCCGACCAGGTGAAGCCGTCGCGGCCGACGCCGATGCCGTAGCGCATCGCCTGACCGTTGCCGAGCACGAGATAGAGATAGGTGTTCGGGGTATCGATGATGATCGTGCCTGGCGCCTCGTGCGTCGCGTAGCTGACGATCTGCCGCTTGAAGCGTGCCGGCATCTCGATCGCCGGACGGCTCTCCTCGTCGATCTCTGGCGCAGGCTGCATTTGAGGGACCGATTGCACCGGCGGAGTCATGATGAATGGAAGCAGCGGCAGCGGCGCGGCGGTGGCAGAGCCGGTCAGCGCTGCGACGCCCGCGGCGAGAGCGCCAAATCCGATCGCGGCGCGGCGTGCGGAGACCCTGAATGTGTCGAGGTTGAACATCGGTTTGCCCTTTTGTCTGACGCCTGTGATGCACGCCGTTCGGCGCGTCGTTGAGGACAGGTGATACCGGACACGCGTTTCAGGACGTTTGCGCCGCGCGCGGAAAATTGTTTCGCCGGACGCAAGAAGTGTTTCGCGACGATGTCGCGGCGTCGGCGGGCGGCACAAAACACGCTTTGTGATCCGGCGCACAGTTAAGCGCCGGCGGACGGCTGCATGATCGGTCATCTCGGGAAATGAGGAGGCCCGTCACATGATCATCGACCACGACACCGATGGAACGACGGCGTGCCAGAAGCCGCAATCGGGATTACTGGCCGCGATTGCCGCGGTCCTTGCCTGCGCCGCCATGCTCATGCTGGTCGTACCTGCGTCCGCTGAAGACGGCGCGCTGCGGACGCGCATCGCCTCTCACCTCGATCCGCAAAGCGCGGAGATCGCAATTTTCGAAACGTCCGATGTCACGACGCGGCAGGGCGACAAAATTCGAGTGACCTGCGGCACGGTCACGGTCCGTCGCGATGCCAGGAATTTTTCGAGCTCGGGATTTGCCTATGTGATTGGCGACGACAGACTGTGGATGTCGTCGAAGCCGGAATGGCAGAAGGATCCGGACGCGCGGACCGTGTTTCCGGGTGTCGCGCGCGTTGCGCAATATTGTCCGGGGCATTGAATACGGCCCCGACCGGACGCTTCATGCCCGAAGCAATGCCGGCGCATAACCGCGCCGGCATCGCATTATGCGAAGGTATCGAAGCTCTCAGTAACCGCAGGCGCCGCAGCGCGGCGCATAATAGGCCGGCGCAGAGCGTTGCACGTAGTAGGAGCGGGCGGGTGCGACCATGACGGTGCGCTGGCGGGTCGCATAGCGGGCCGGAACGCGCTCGTATGCGACGCTGGGGGGAGCGACCATCACGGTCTTCGGCACCATCACGGTGCGATATTGCGCCGGTCTGCGGTGTGCGACGACGTGGCCCGGCGCCACCATCACGGTCTCCTCGACCGTGCGATACTGCGGCGGCACCACGACCTGCTGCGGCGGCTGATAGCATGTGCCGCAGGGCGGCGGCGCGTAGCAGCTATAGCAACCAGCGGATGCGGCGGTCGGGAGCGCAATGGCAAGGATCGAAGTAGCAAAAATCGCGGCAGAAACGCGGGACATGATGAGACCTGTTGTCTTGTGACGAATGACGATGGCCCAATGTCCCGCTACTTGATGTTTGGCGTCAACGAAAGTCGCGCGTTTACGTTGATGAAGGTCGTTAACGCGCGATGAAATGTTTCACGCGATCTGTCGTTGTCCTGTCCGCAAGACGGAAAAGTCCGATTTTAGCGGGTATCCTGGCGCGACCGCCGTGCCGGCGGCGCTCCCCGGCGCGGGAGGAACGGCCGTCCTTGCAATCGCTGGCGCTGCAATCCGGGCCGCCCCGGCGGGTTCTGCAATCCCTGCCGCTGCTGCAGTCGCGGTGCTGCGCCGGGCGGCCGCTGCAGGCCGGGCCGCCGCGACGGATTGTTGAAACGCGACGGGTTGTTCCGGCGCAGCGCGCGCTGCTGCGTCACGATCCGGCGTCCGGCATTTTGCGAGGCGAACAGCCGCCGCACGAATCCCTGATCCCGTCCGGCCTGCTGCGGAGAGATTTGCAGCGGCACCGCCGCGAAGCGTGCGCCGGCTCCGCGACGAATCGAGAATCCCGTAGCGCCCTGCGTCAGAAAGCCGAGCCGCGCGCCATCGCGTCCGTTGATCTCGATGCGGCCGACCTTGCCGTCGGCGTCCGGGTAAAGCTTGATCGCGACATCGCTGGCATTGACGGCCGCTGCGTTGGCGGGCACCTCGATCACGCCGGTCGTGCCGCGGATGCCGAGGATCGCGGTCGGCGTTGCGATCTTCATGTCGCCGGTTTTCGCGACCGCGCTGGCGGCGAAGGCCACTTTGCCGAGCGCGACCCTGAACAGGGCGGCGTTTTTGGCCGCGGTGCTGTCGTCATAGACGTAATCGTCGATCGCGAAACGCGCATTGGCGTCGAGATTGAACGTGGTCGCGTCGTTGAAGGTGACGCCGAGCGCCGAGTTGGCCGATGTCTGCAGGACGTCGTTCTTGTAGATGTCGTCCTTCACATGCAGCGGTGCCGAAACCTTGTCGCGGGTAACCGTGGCTTCGCCCTGCAGCGTCGCGACGTTGCCGATCGGTTCGGCTTCCGATGGATCCGCGGCTGCCGTCGTCTGCGGTGGCTGTGCGCCCGATTGCGCCATGGCGGGCGAGCCGGCAAGAGCGGCAAGACAGCAGACAAGTCTGATCGCGGAATTGAACTGACGGTTTGTCACAACGGAAGCGTCTCGGCCGGGCATTGCACCAGGCATTCAATTGGGCTGGCTGAGCATGAATGAGCGCTGAATGAATGAACAGCGTCGCGGCGCTCTGGATTGGGAGCGAAGCGCCGCCCTGAATAAAAAGCCGGTGCGGTCCGAGAGTTCGGGCCGCACCGGTCGCAGGGTAAGAGAGAGAAAATCGATGCCGTGCCGGGCAACAGCTAGATGACGCCCAGCACGATCGCGCCGACGAAGGCAAGCGCGAGATAGGCGGTTACAACGCTCATGCTGCCGACGAAAGTCATGGGAGTGCTCCCTTGGTTCACGCCGTTGGCTCGTTGTAACGCAGAATCTAGCAACCCGTTCCCGGCCGAAAAAGTCAGCCTTGCTGCTCTATCGCCGAACCCGCCGATCTGCTGCGCCGCCGCAACGTAGTTAAAAATCACTGAAAACAAGGCGTTGAAGAAGCCTTAAATAAATTCGTCGAACGTGCGCGGATGACGCGCAGAGTTGCCTTGTATCTCGTCGGCTCCGTCGTCCTTGTGTC
>JBQCIZ010000522.1:0-2996 GCA_051953235.1 Nitrobacter sp.
GCTTCGGCAGCGACTCGAGGTAGCTCATGCCTTCGCTGTCGTCGCTCTTCGCGAGATTTTGCACGGCTACGACGGCTTTCGGTTGCAGGACTGAATCAGTCATTGTCCGCCCCCTGTTGCCACTTGCGCCGCTGCATGCCGAACCACGAGATCGCGATCGCAGCCAGCAGGAACGGGATCATGGCGGTGGCGATCGCAGCGCCTTCTCCGAGCCGCCCGCTGAGGATGCCGCGCTGATAGCTCAGCGTGGCCATCAGATGCGTTGCGTTGACCGGGCCGCCACGGGTCAGCGCCCACACCAGTTGGAAGTCGGTGAAGGTGAACAGCACCGAGAACGTCATCACCACCGCGATGATCGGCGTCAGCAGCGGATAGGTGATGTAGCGGAAGCGCTGCCAGTCGGTCGCGCCGTCGAGTGTGGCGGCTTCGTACAGCGACGGCGACACCGTCTGCAGGCCGGCCAGCAGCGTGATCGCAACGAACGGCACGCCGCGCCAGATGTTGGCGAAGATCACGCTGGCGCGCGCCCAGTTGGTATCGCCCAAGAAGTTGATGTTCTGGGTGATCAGGCCGAGATTCCTCAGCGACCAAGAAATGATCGAAAATTGCGAATCGAAGATCCACCAGAACGCGATCGCCGACAGCACGGTCGGCACGATGAACGGGATCAGCACGATGGCGCGGATCATCGCCTTGAACGGCATGTGCCGGTTGAGCAGCAGCGCCAGATAAAGCCCGATGGCGAATTTGATGACACTGGCGATCAGCGTGTAGAGCAGCGTGTTGAAGACCGAGAGCCAGAAGATGGCGTCGTCCCACAGCCATTGATAATTTTCGAGGCCGACGAAAACGCCGGCGCGGCCGATGCGCTCGTCGGTGACGCTCATCCAGATGCCGAGGCCGAGCGGATAGGCAAGGAACAAGATCAGGAACGCGGCTGCGGGCAGCATGAACCACAGGGCGACCATATTTTTATTGGTGCGCAGCCGTTGCCACAGCGACGGCACGTCGGCAGTGGTGGATTGCGGGGGCATTGAGGCTTGGACGATGCTCATTCAGCTCCAACTCCGATCCGGAATTTAACGCCCGGCGAAGCGTATCGATGCGCCGGGCGTCGCTCCGAATTTCAGAAAACCGGCCGGCGCGGAAGGTTCCGCGCCGGCCGTCATCGTTAGCTGCGGAAGATGCGCTTTGCGGAACGTTCCGCCGAAGCCATGGCGGTCTTGGCATCCTCGCGGCCGGTGCAGAAGTTCGCGAACATATCGACCACCACGAAGTCTGCGATGGCAGCCGCCGCGTTCTCCCCCATCTTGCCAATGCCGGCCGGCGTTGTCGCCGTCTCGGCAACGTTGCGATACGGCGTGTTCTTCGGGTCCGCGGTCCAGATCGGATTCTTTTCATAACCGAGCAGGAACGGCGACAGATAACCCTGCGCGGCCTCGACCCACGGATCGAACTGCGCCGGCTCCATCAGGAACGCCGTGAATGCCTTGCACGCCTGTGGGAACTTGGTGAAGTTGTAGACCAGGATCGGGAACCCGAGATGCAATTCCCGGGTCTTGCCGTCCACACCGGGCGGCAGATGAGCATGATTGATGTCCTTCGCCATGTCCGGATTTTCTTTCTTCGCCGCGACGTAGATCGAAATACCGTTGATGGTGAGGTGCAACTGGCCTGCGAGGAATGCCTTGTTGTTGGAGCTGTCGTTCCAGGACGCAGTGCCTGGAATGAAGTTGTCATAGAGACCCTTGACGTAGGTCAGCGCCTTGGCGGTCTCGGGCGAGTTGATGACGACCTTGTTGTTCTTGTCGATCAGGTTGCCGCCATGCGCCCACAGCGCCCAGTGCAGCCAGCCGTTGGCGTCGCCCGAGGCGTGGCCAAGCGCCATGCCGGCCGGAGTACCGTTCTTCCCCATGTTCTTGACGAGATCGGAAAAGCCCGCGAGATCCTTTGGGAATTCCTTGTGACCGGCCTTCTCGATCGAGCTCATGCGGTAGTTGACCAGACCGCCGGTCGCCGCAACCGGAACGCCGATCCACTTGTTGCCGAGCATGCCGTAGGCCTTGCCCGAATCCGACCAGCCGCCGGCCTTTTTGCCGAGATAGTCGGCGACATCGGTCATGTCGGTGCACTTTTCCGGGAACAGGAACGGCAGCGAATACAGACCCCAGACCATGTCGAGGCCCTGCCCCGTGTTGGCTGCGACCGACGCCTTCGGCTGAATGTCGTCGTAGGACTCGTTCGAAACGTTGACGGTGACGTTGAACGCCTTCTGGAAGGCGTCGACGATCTTCATGAACGCGACGTCTTCAGCCTCGACGAAGCGCTTCCAGCGCAGCAGGTTGATCTTCGCGCCCGCTTCAGGCTTCCAGGGTGCGGTCTGCGCCCAGGCCTTCGCATAGCCAAGCAACTCTTCGGCAGACATCGTCGCCGCGGTTGCCAACGTCAGAGCGCCGCCTTTCAGAAGAGACCGGCGATCCAGAGTGAAATTCGTCATCGTGCTTTTCTCCCTCTTAGTTTCAGTTCTTTCTTAGGTTGGTCGTCCATCATGGGCGCGCGCAAACGACGCGCCCGCCAGCCGGTCACAGACGCCGGCCGGTATCCTTGTCGAACAGGTGCGCGGCGCTCGCGCGCGGACGCAAATGAATTCTGTCGCCCGGCTTGACGTCATGACGATCGCGGAACACCGCGATGATGTCCTGGGTGCCGATACGCGCCACGATCTGCGTCTCCGAGCCGGTCGGCTCGACCACGACGACTTCAGCTTCGATTCCGTCGCCACCGAGTTCGAGATGCTCGGGACGCACGCCGTACACGACCGGACGGCCATCCGACGCGGTTGGCGCGGTGGCGATCGGAAGCTTCGCGCCGTTGTCGGTCTCGACATAGGCCTGACCGTTCGACTTCAGGTGGCCGTTCAGGAAGTTCATCGCCGGCGAGCCGATGAACCCTGCCACGAACTGATTGTCCGGCTTGTCGTAGAGTTCGAGCGGCGA
>JBQCIZ010000523.1:0-3232 GCA_051953235.1 Nitrobacter sp.
CATCACGGCAACGGCACCCAGGATATCTTCTGGGCCGATCCGACGGTGATGTATTGCTCGACGCATCAGATGCCGCTGTTTCCCGGCACTGGAGCCTCTGGCGAGCGCGGCGAGCACGACACCATCGTCAACGCGCCGCTCGCCTCGGGCGACGGGGGTGCCAAATTCCGCTCCGCGTTTGAAAACCTGATCCTGCCGCAAATTCAAAAATTCGCACCTGAACTGCTGATCATTTCCGCCGGTTTTGACGCGCACCGTCGCGACCCGCTGGCGAGCCTCGAACTCGACGCGAGCGATTTCGGCTGGGTGACCCGCAAGCTGATGGATGCCGCTCATGCGAGCGCGGACGGCCGAATTGTCTCGGTGCTCGAGGGTGGCTATGATCTGCAGGGGTTGCAGGAATCGGTGGCCGAGCACGTCACCGCACTGATGGGCGTGTAGCGCCATATTCCGCCCGCGAAGATTTTTTACAGTCGCGCGCAAGCGAGCGAGTCCAGGGACACCAGATGGCCGAAACCAACCATGCCGACGTGAAGAAGCTCACCTTCGAGCGCGCGATCGAAGAGCTCGAGACGATCGTCAAACGGCTTGAGGACGGCAAGGTCCCGCTTGAGGAATCGGTCGCGATCTACGAGCGGGGCGAAGCCCTCAAGCGCCGCTGCGAGGAACTGCTGCGGCAGGCCGAGGCGCGCGTCGACAAGATCACCACCGACGCGACCGGCCAGCCGACCGGCACGGAACCGCTCGACGTGCAGTGAACCGCATTCGGATATCGCGGTGACGCCGGCGGCACGCGAAACGTCTCCGCGAACTCCAGCCTTCGACCAAAGCCCAACCGAAAACCCGCCTCTCGGGGAGCCGCCGATGCAACTCGCGGCGTCCGGCGGGGTTAGTGTTGATGGCCGGTTCCCTTGCCTTGAACCTTCGGCATTGCTTCCCCCACTCAAGTGGAGGGCTCGCCGGTTGGCGTTAACCGCCTGTTTGGTGTAATGGATGGGGTCTATGCGCTGTCGATACCGCTCCGCAGCCGACCATCAGCAGCGGTAAGTGCCTCATACAGCTTGCAGAAATGATTGGAAGACGCCACACGAAAAAGAGTGACGTACATCACAATTCTCGGCCGGAGCATTAGCTAAACTTCGGATTCGGGCCCCTCAACACGGGAAATTTGCCGACACATGGACTATATGACGCGCTAGAGCGCCTTGGTCCGCGTACCGCGCACCTCCCGGACATGCAAAATTGGAATATCGCAGTGACCAATTTCAGTAAAACACCCCTCCTCGATACGATCCGTACGCCGGAAGATCTCCGCAAGCTCAAGGTGGAGCAGGTTCGGCAGGTCGCCGACGAGTTGCGTCAGGAAACCATCGACGCGGTGTCGGTGACGGGCGGACACTTCGGCGCCGGTCTCGGCGTCGTCGAATTGACTACCGCGATCCACTACGTCTTCAACACGCCGCACGACCGTCTGATCTGGGACGTCGGCCATCAGGCCTATCCGCACAAAATCCTGACCGGACGCCGCGACCGCATCCGCACGTTGCGCACCGCCGGCGGCCTCTCCGGCTTCACCAAGCGATCCGAGAGCGATTACGATCCGTTCGGCGCCGCGCATTCGTCGACCTCCATTTCCGCCGGCCTCGGCATGGCCGTGGCCCGCGACCTCTCGGGCGGCAAGAACAACGTCATCGCCGTGATCGGCGACGGCGCGATGTCCGCCGGCATGGCCTACGAGGCCATGAACAACGCCGGCGCGATGAATTCGCGGCTGATCGTGATCCTCAACGACAACGACATGTCGATCGCACCGCCGGTCGGCGCCATGTCGGCCTATCTGTCGCGCCTCTACTCGGGCAAAACCTATCGCTCGCTGCGCGAGGCCGCCAAGCAACTCGGCAAGCATCTGCCGAAGATGATCTCCGACCGCGCCGAGCGCGTGGAGGAGTATTCCCGCGGCTTCATGACCAACAGCGGCACGCTGTTCGAGGAGCTCGGCTTCTACTATGTCGGCCCGATCGACGGTCACAACCTCGACCACCTGCTGCCGGTGCTGAAGAACGTCCGCGACATGGAGGACGGCCCGATCCTGGTTCACGTCGTCACCCAGAAGGGCAAGGGCTACGGTCCGGCGGAAGCCGCCGCCGACAAGTACCACGCGGTGGTCAAGTTCGACATCGCCACAGGCGCGCAATCGAAATCGAAACCGAATGCGCCCGCCTATCAGAACGTGTTCGGCCAGAGCCTCGTCAAGGAAGCGCAGAAGGACGACAAGATCGTCGCCATCACCGCAGCCATGCCGTCCGGCACCGGCGTCGACATCTTCAACAAGGCGTTTCCGAAGCGCACGTTCGACGTCGGCATCGCCGAGCAGCACGCGGTGACCTTCGCCGCCGGCCTCGCCACCGAAGGCTACAAGCCGTTCTGCGCGATTTATTCGACCTTCCTGCAGCGCGGCTACGATCAGGTGGTGCACGACGTCGCCATCCAGTCGCTGCCAGTCCGCTTCGCCATCGACCGCGCCGGTCTGGTCGGCGCCGACGGCGCAACCCACGCCGGTTCATTCGACAACGCCTATCTCGGCTGCCTGCCGAACTTCGTCATCATGGCTGCCGCCGACGAGGCGGAGCTCGTGCACATGGTCGCCACACAGGTCGCGATCAACGATCGTCCGAGCGCGGTGCGCTATCCGCGTGGCGAAGGTCGCGGCGTCGAGATGCCCGAGGTCGGCATTCCACTGGAAATCGGCAAGGGCCGTGTCATTCGTCAGGGCAACAAGGTCGCACTGCTGTCGTTCGGCACCCGCCTCGCCGAATGCGAGAAGGCGGCCGATGAACTCGCCGCCCATGGCCTCTCCACCACCATCGCCGACGCACGCTTCATGAAGCCGCTCGATGTCGATCTGGTGATGAAGCTCGCGCGCGACCACGAAGTGCTGATCACCATCGAGGAAGGCTCCATCGGCGGCTTCGGCTCGCATGTGATGCAGACGCTGTCCGACAACGGCATGCTCGACGGCGGCCTGCGGATGCGCTCCATGATCCTGCCGGACGAGTTCATCGATCACGACAGCCCGAACGCGATGTACGGCCGCGCCGGACTCGACGCCAAGGGCATCGTCGCCAAGGTGTTCGAAGCGCTCGGCAAGGACGTCAAGACCGAGACCGTCAAGCTAGCGTAAAGCTGGCGTTGTTCGGCGTCGTTGGAGCATGTCATGCCCGGCCTTGTGCCG
>JBQCIZ010000524.1:0-7380 GCA_051953235.1 Nitrobacter sp.
CCGACGCCCTTGAAATTGTAACCGAACTGCGAACGTTCGTAGGACAGTGAGCTTCCGAACGCGGTTGGGCCGATCCCGTTCCAGCCGAAGCCGGTCAGCGAACTGACGGGCGCGCTATAGCTTCTGAAGACGAATCCGCTCTTGTCGGTCTGAGCCGCATCGAAGGCTGGGACGCTGCCATACGATTCCATGTCCGCGGTGGCGGCTGTGCCGCCACCGTAGCCGAATGGCCCGAAGGGAATCCAGTATTTCACCGGTTCGCCCTGGGCGTTCGCGGCGGACCAACTCAGGCAGAGCGCTGCCGCGACGATAAAACTGCATTTGCCTAACAAGAGCGATATCCGGACTTCGTGACTCCGGCCTGACTATACGCCGCGGATTTGTCGCCGACCAGCGCCTCCCTGGCAGGTTCCTTCACGATTTCCAGTCGATCCAGCCAACGACGATGGCAAACGTCAAAAACATCATCGTGACGGCGAGGGCGACCAGCATGCTGTCGAGGGGCATCGGATTTCTCCATCGTTGATGGAGAGAGGGTAGCGGCAGCAATGCCGCATTCGCCTTGAGATGAATCAAATCGCGAGAAGCCTTACGCGGCGGCGACCTGCTCGAGCCGCGAGACATCCAGCAGACGCGCGCCATCCGGAACGATGACAATTGCTTTTTCCCGCGCGAGTCGCGTCAGAGTTCGGCTTACGGTTTCGATCGTCAGTCCCAGATAATCGGCGATGTCCTGCCGGCTTATCGGCAGCGGCACCGTGACCGACGAACGGCCGATCCGGCCATAGCGCGTCTGCAGGTTGAGCAGGAAAGCCACAATCTTTTCTTCCGCCGTCCGGCGTCCGAGCAACAGCATCTGATCCTGCGCCAGACTGAGTTCGTGGCTTGCGAATTCATGAAGTCGTCGCAGCAGATGGGGCTTGTCGTCGACATAGGCAAGAAAGGCGGAACGCGCGAACCGGCACACCCGGACATCCGTTACCGCTTCGGCGGCAACGCCATAGCGGTCGAGCAGGGCAAGGCCGAGGAAATCTCCGGACAGCGCGAAGCCGACAATCTGGCGTCGCCCGTCCGGCAGCGACTTGTACAGCCGCACGACGCCGTCGGTGACATTGTAGACGCTGCCGGCCAGCGCGCCCTGATCGAACAGCATGGCCTTCGGCGCGAAAGTTTTGGGCTGACTGATACGATCGAGTTCGTCTAGTTCGGACGGCTCCAAGGCGCCGCACACGCTGAACAGGCGGACCTTGCAATCCTCGCAGCCATTCTCTCCGCGCCCGCGCTGGCAATCGAGCCCTGCGGCGCAGATTTCAACGAGGGTGTTCGCGGTGGTCATGGAAGCTGCTTTCGCTCTGGCGCCAATCCTAGACCAATTGACCTGGATCAGCGCGGCTGCTTGCCCACTGGCATCGGCTCGACGCCGCGACGCGTCCGCACTGAACGCCATGACGTTGCGGTTTCGAGTCGCCCGGCGTTTTGATCCAGATCAGTTCGCCGTCGATGCATGATGCTATCGCTTGGCTATGGCTGGGACCAAACTCAGGCGCGACATTATCGCCATCGTCCTCATCAAGACGACGATCGTTCTGCTTGCGGCATTTTTTGTGTTTGGCCCGGACCAGCGTCCGCGGATCGACGATCGCGCCGTTCAGGACCAGATTCTGACCCCTTCGACACGTTAGCAAGGAGCCCGCCTCAATGACTTCGATGGATGTTGTCTCGTTGTCGCGGCTGCAGTTCGGGCTGACCGCGCTCTATCACTTCCTGTTCGTGCCGCTCACGCTCGGGCTTTCGATCCTGCTCGGCATCATGGAGAGTGTTTATGTAATGACCGGCCGGCCGATCTGGCGCGAGATGACGAAATTCTGGGGGCTGCTGTTCGGCATCAACTTCGCCATGGGTGTCGCCACCGGCATCACCATGGAATTTCAGTTCGGCATGAACTGGGCCTACTACAGCCATTATGTCGGCGACATCTTCGGCGCGCCCCTGGCGATCGAAGGTCTGATGGCGTTCTTCCTCGAAGCGACCTTCATCGGCCTGTTCTTCTTCGGCTGGGACAAGCTGTCGCGCGTGCAGCATCTGACCGTGACCTGGCTTGTGGCGCTCGGCTCCAATCTTTCGGCGCTCTGGATTCTGATCGCCAATGGCTGGATGCAATATCCGGTGGGCGCGAAGTTCAATCCGGACACCATGCGGATGGAAGTCACCAACTTCATGGACGTGTTGTTCAATCCGGTGGCGCAGGCCAAGTTTGTTCACACGGTCAGCGCCGGCTACGTGACCGGCGCGATGTTCGTGCTGTCAGTGAGCGCCTTTTATCTGCTGCGTGGCCGGCACACGGAGTTCGCGGAGCGGTCGATGACGGTGGCCGCGAGTTTTGGGCTCGCCGCGGCGTTATCGGTCGTCGTGCTCGGTGACGAAAGCGGCTACACCGCGGGCGAGAACCAGAAGATGAAGATCGCCGCGATCGAGGCGATGTGGGATACCGAGCCCGCGCCGGCCTCGTTCACGGTGTTCGGTCTGCCCGATCTCAAGAATCGCCGTACCGACTACGAACTAAAAGTGCCGTGGATGCTGGGTCTGATCACCACGCGCTCGATCGACAAGACCATTCCGGGCATCAAGGATCTCGTGGCGCATGCCGAGACGCGGATTCGCTCCGGACTTGTGGCTTACGATGCGCTGACAAAACTGCGCGCGAATCCGGGTGACACGGCGGCTCGCGCTCGCCTCGATGCGACCGGGCCCGACCTCGGCTATGCGCTGCTCCTGAAGAAGATTCGGCCCGACATCGGCGCGGCGACGCCAGAGCAGATTTCGCAAGCGGGCTGGAGCACGGTGCCGGCCGTGTCGCCGCTGTTCTGGAGCTTCCGGGTCATGGTCGGCCTCGGCTTCTATTTCATCGCGCTGTTTGCGGTGGCGTTCTTGCTCGCGAGCAAGCGCTGGCTGATGCGTTACCGCAGCTTCCTGTGGTTTGCGTTTTTGAGTTTACCGCTGCCGTGGATCGCGGCGGAGCTCGGCTGGATCGTCGCCGAAGTTGGGCGCCAGCCCTGGGTGATCGAGGGCGTACTGCCGACCTTCCTCGCGGTCTCCAGCATTTCCGCCGCCAACGTCTGGATCACGCTGACGGGCTTTGTGGTGTTCTACTCCACGCTCGCGATCGTTGACGTCTATCTGATGGTTCGGACCGTCAAGGTCGGACCACCGGAGAACATACCCACCGGCTATTTCGAAAGCCGCGTCGTCGCCCTCGAAGCCGCCGAATAGGGGAGAGCATGATGTTCGACTATGAAACCATGCGTCTGATCTGGTGGGCGCTGCTTGGGATTCTCCTGATCGGCATCGCCGTGATGGACGGCTTCGATCTCGGCGCCGCGATCCTGCTGCCCGTGGTGGCAAAGACCGACACCGAGCGCCGCATCGTCATCAATACGGTCGGGCCGGTGTGGGAGGGCAATCAGGTCTGGCTGATCCTCGGCGGCGGCGCCATCTTCGCGGCGTGGCCGATGCTCTACGCCACGGCGTTTTCCGGCTTCTACCTCGCGATGTTCCTGGTGCTGGCGGCGCTGATCCTGCGTCCGGTGTCATTCAAGTTCCGCAGCAAGGTCGAGGACGCGCGCTGGCGTGCGGCCTGGGACGCGGGTCTGTTCGTCAGCGGCCTCGTGCCGGCGCTGATTTTCGGTGTGGCGTTCGGCAACGTCATCGAGGGTGTGCCGTTCCGTTTCGACGACGAATTGCGCATGGCTTATGAGGGCACTTTGTTCGGGCTGCTCAACCCGTTTGCGCTGCTCTGCGGCCTGGTCAGTGTTGCCATGATCGTGCTGCACGGGGCGAGCTACCTGGCGTTGAAGGCCAGCGGTCCGGTGGTCGATCGCGCCATCGGCGTTGCCCACATCGCGGCGCTCGTCGCCATCGTCCTGTTCCTGCTTGCCGGTGTCTGGGTCGCGTTCGTAATCGAAGGCTATGCGATCGCGCAGCCGATCGCTCATGACGGCCCGTCAAATCCGCTCGCAAAGACGGTCACGCTGCACGTCGGTGCGTGGCTGGCCAACTATCGCGCCATGCCGTGGACCATGGCGGCCCCTGTCGTCGCAATCCTTGCGCTTGCGGCGGCGCCGCTGCTGCTGCGCGCAGGGCGAGCGGGGCTCGGCTTCGTCGCCAGCGGCGTCGGGGTCGCGGGCATCATCGCGACCGCCGGCCTCAGCCTGTTCCCGTTCATGCTGCCGTCGTCCATCGAGCCCAAGGCCAGCCTGACGGCGTGGGATTCATCGTCGAGTCTGCTGACGCTCAGGATCATGCTGTTCGTCACCGCGGTGTTCCTGCCGATCATCGTAATCTACACATCGTGGGTCTATCGCGTGTTGCGCGGTCCGGTCACGGCGGCCTTTGTCGAAGGCAACAGTCATTCCGTTTACTGAGAGGAGCGCGTCGATGTGGTATTTTTCATGGGTGCTAGGTGTCGGTTTTGCCGCGGCTTTCGCTATCCTGAATGCCATGTGGTTCGAGGCTCACGCCCAACGTGAGCTGGAAGAGGCAAGGGCTGCGTCCCGCGCCTCATCGCGCTAGTGTCGGCCAGCCGGCTCATCGCCTTCGCGACGGCGCTGATTGCGAGCGTGGCTCTGATGTTGTTTCCGTTTGCGCTGCGCTACGTCCCGGCGGCGCGCCTGCATACGGCGCTTCCCATCACGCTGCTCGGCGTGGCGGCGGCCTTTGTCCATGGCATCGGTTACGTGCCGGACAACCGGTTCCTGCGCATGCTGTTCGGTCCGGTCTGCGCGTGGGTGTTGCTGATCGGCGGCGCGCTGCTGCTACTTCTTTAGATTGTCATTCAGACGGCGACCGGTTGCTGTCCACGCGGCAGTCCGGCGCGGGCGAGACCGCCGTAAAGGGCTTCCTGCGGCATTTCGCTGCGCAGGATGGCGCGCACGCCGATCAATTTCTCGATATCGATGCCGGTTTCAAAACCTTTGGAATGGCAGAGGAACGCGAGGTCCTCGAACACGACATTGCCGGTCGCGCCCGGCGCGAACGGGCAACCGCCGAGGCCGCCGAGCGAACCGTCCAGAATGCGCGCACCGGAATCGAGCGCCGCAGAGGCGTTGGCGATGCCCATGCCACGGGTATCGTGCAGGTGAACGCAGACCGGCTTGGAGCCTGCGATCTTCACGGCGGCGGCGGTGAGTTCCGCAACCTGCTTCGGCCCGGAATAGCCGACGGTATCGGCGATGCCGACGGCGTCCACACCGGCCGCGTAGCATCGCTCGACGATGCGCAGCACCTCGTTCGGATCGACCGCGCCGGTGATCGAGCATCCGAGCGCCATCGAAATCGCTGCATGGACAATCGGCTTATGCGCACTGGCGTCGCGCAGCCGGCACAATCGCTCGACATTGGCGATGGCTTCATCGCGCGAGCGGTTGGCATTGGCGCGGCTGTGTTCTTCCGTCGCCGAGACAACGGTCGCGACTTCGCCGACGCCGGATTCCAGCGCTTCGTTGACGCCGCGCTCGTTGAGCGTCAGCGCAATGCCGTGCGCGCCGGGAAGCGTCGCGACGGTCCTGATCATTTCGCGCACGTCGGCGAATTGCGGAAATGTTTTCGCAGGCAGGAACGAGCCGACCTCGAAATGGCGGACACCGGCGCCGTATTCCCTGACTATCCAGTCCTTCTTGGCGGCGGTGGAAGGAAACGACTTCACCAGTTGCAGCCCGTCGCGCAGCCCGACCTCGCGCAGGACAACCCTGTCCGATGGATAGATATCTTGAACGCGGGTCATGCGGATCTCCTTGCGGTGTTGTCGGGCGACACATCAAGCTCGGCGCGAACCGCCGCGGTATCGGCGCCGAGCGGCGGCACCTTAAGCCCATCGCCGATGCTTTCGCCATTCCATTCGACCGGCAGCGCCGGTGCGCGAAACGGCGCGCCGTTGGCGTTGATCGATCCGACAAGGCCGCCCTCGCGCTGCACATGCGGATCGTTGAACAGGTCTTCCGGCCGATTGATTGGCGAGAAGCAGATGTTGAGCTGGTCGAGCGTCGCCGAAAGATCGGTCACGTTGCGCTGCTTCACCTTGGCGGCGACCAGCGGCAGGATGCGGTCGCGCGCCAGGATGCGGTCGGTGGTGCTGCGAAGGGTGGGATCGTCGAGCAATTCGTTCAGGCCGAATTCCTTGCAGAACGCCTGCCAGTGGCCTTCCGTGACGACCCCGATGAAGATGCGCTCGCCGCCCGCGGTCTCGAAGATGTCATAGATCGGCCAGGCGTGTTCGCGCTCCGGCATCGAGCGTGGCTTGTTGCCGGTCATCTCGTATTCGACCATGTGCTGCGCGACCAGGAACAGGCAGTTCTCGAACAGCCCGATGCGGATGTCGGCGCCGCCGGTCTTGCCGCCGCGTTTCTGATAGAGCGCCGCGAGAATCGCGATCGCCCCGAACATGCCGCCCATGATGTCGTTGGCGGACGAGCCGACGCGCTGGGGCTTCGCCATGGTGCCGGTCATGGTGGCGAGGCCGGACATCATTTGCACGACTTCGTCGAGGGCAGGGCGGTGCTCATAGGGGCCGGAGAGAAAGCCCTTGTGACCCGCGACGATCAGGTCCGGATGACGCGTCTTGATCTCGTCGAGGCCAAGTCCTTGTTTGGCGAGCAGTCCGTCGCGGAAATTCTCCAGAAACACGTCGGCGGTGTCGAGCAGGCGATGCATCGTCTCGCGATCGTCGGCCTTGGCGAGGTCGAGCACCACGCTGCGCTTGCCGCGATTGAACAGCGGAAAGAACGAAGTGCCCATGCCGCCGAGCGAGCGCGTTTTGTCGCCCACCGGCGGCTCGACCTTGATGACCTCTGCGCCAAGTTGAGCCAGGATCATGCCGCAGCTCGGGCCCATCACCATGTGGGTCATCTCGACCACCCGCACGCCCGCCAGAGGCAATTCCGTTCCGGTCATCGATGTCTCCGCTTGTCCTGTTCTTGCGCGTGGGACTTTAGACTTTCGCATGCCATCTGAAAAATATATTCTGACGAATAGTGCATTCGCTGCTTTAGAACGCGAACTTTTAGAACGCGAGCCATGGATTCACGCCAGCTTCGCTATTTCATCGCGGTCTACGAGCAGCGCAACCTGTCCCGTGCCTCGAGCCAGACCAGCGTGGCGCAATCGGCGCTCAGCCATCACATTTCCAACCTCGAGGCCGAATTCGCAACGCCGCTGTTCGAACGGAAGCCGCGCGGCATGGAACCGACAGCGGCCGGAGAGCGGCTTTACGAGCACGCGCGGATCATCCTTCGTGCCATGGCGGAGGCCGAACGCGAGATCAAGCAGGGCAGCAGCGCGATCGCCGGCGACATTTCGATCGGCATGGCGAACTCCGGCGTCAAGGCG
>JBQCIZ010000525.1:0-3100 GCA_051953235.1 Nitrobacter sp.
CGCGCCTTCCGCCGGCACGATCTCGATCGGCGGCAGCGCGATCACCGTGCCGTCGGAGCGCTCCAGCACGCCGCAGGTCGCCTCGATGCCCGACACGAACGGTTCGATCACATACTCCTCGGTCGTCGCGGCGTTGCGGACCGCGACGAGATCCTGCTTCGCGTTGACGAAGATCAGTCCGTAGCTCGATCCGTCGCGCGCAGGTTTTGCGATCAGGCGGCCGTACTCGGCGAACGCGCGATCGATATCCGCAAGCGGCACGCCCGCTGGCGCGGCAACGCCGGCAAGCGCCGCGAAACGCTTGGCTGCGACCTTGTCGAAGGCGAGATGCGACGACGCCGAACCGGATCCCGTGAAGGGAATCCCGCGCATCTCGCACATCGCCTGCAATTCGCCGTTCTCGGCGCGGCCGCCATGCAGGCCGAGCACCAGCACCCGGCCTTCATCCCGTGCGCGATCCAGCGCCTTTGCGAGCGGTACGCCGGGGCCGCCAGGGACGAACTCGTCCTCGAACGGCCGTGCGTGCGCCAACAACCCCTCTCCGCGAACGTCGTGCACCTCGTCGTGCACATCCCAGAACCACAGATCAGCCTCGGGCAAGGCGCGATGCAGCGCCTGCGCGCTCGCCACCGAGACCAGCCGTTCCTTGTTGCTGCCGCCGAAGAGGATGGTGATGCGCATGGGCGCTGCCCTATTTTCCATTGAGCATGATCATACCCGAAAACCGGCTTCCACCTTTCGGGATCATGCTTCCAACCCAATCCGCTTGATTTCCCAGTGCAGATCGACGCCGGAATGCTTTTTGACTTGCGCGCGTACCGTCTCGCCCAGGGTTTCGATATCGTGCGCGGTGGCGTCGCCGGTATTGATCAGGAAATTACAGTGCATCTCCGAGACCTGCGCGCCACCGACGCGATGGCCGCGCATCCCGGCGGCATCGATCAGTTTCCAGGCGCTCTGCCCCGGCGGGTTCTTGAAGGTGGAGCCGCCGGTCTTCTCGCGGATCGGCTGCACCGTCTCGCGATGAGTCTGCACCTCGGTCATGCGGGCGCGGATCGCCTCCGGTTCGGCAATCTTGCCGCGGAACGTCGCGCCGGTGAAGATGACAGATGGGTAGATCGCGCTGTTGCGATAGGTGAACTTCATGCCGGCATTGTCGAATGTCATCTTGTCGCCACGGCGGCTGACGGCGCGGGCCTCGACAAGCACGTCTTTTGTCTCGCTGCCATTGGCGCCGGCGTTCATGCGCAGCGCACCACCGATGGTGCCGGGAATGCCGAAGTAGAATTCAAGCCCGCCAATGTTTGCCGCGGCCGCGGCCTCTGCGACGCGCTTGTCGAGCGCCGCGGTGCCCGCACGCACCGTATCGCCATCGGCTGTGACCTCGCCGAAGCCGCGCGGCGCGAGGCGGATCACCACGCCCGGCAATCCACGATCGCGCACGATCAGATTGGAGCCGACGCCGATGCAGTAGATCGGGATTTCCTCGGGCAGGTGCCGCAGGAAATAGGCGAGATCGTTCTCGTCGGCCGGCGTGAACAGCACCTGCGCCGGCCCGCCGACGCGAAACCACGTCAGCGGCGCCAGCGGCTCGTTCGCCAGCATCCGCCCGCGCAACTCCGGCATCCCGGATTTCAGCTTTGCCGTGATGTCGGGAAATGCGTCCGCGCTCATCCCAGCGCCTTCAATTCGCCCGGCAATGCATAAGCCCATTGCGTGATGTTGCCGGCGCCGAGACACACGACGTAGTCGCCGGGCTTTGCAATGCCGGCGACGATGCCCGCCAGCGACGCCGAATCCTGCAGCGGGATCACCTCGCGATGACCATGCGCGCGCAGGCCGAGCACGAAGTGATCGCGATCGATGCCTGCGATCGGCGCTTCTCCCGCCGGATAGACCTCCGCGACGACGACGGTGTCGGCATCGTTGAAGCAGGTGCAGAACTCCTCGAACAGCGACTGCAGGCGGGTGTAGCGATGCGGTTGCACCACCGCGATGACCTTGCCGCGCGTGGAATCCCGCGCAGCCCGGAGCACCGCCGCGATCTCGACCGGATGATGGCCGTAGTCGTCGATTATGGTGACGCCGTTCCATTCGCCGGTGCGGGTGAAGCGGCGCTTGACACCGCCAAAGCCCGCGAGCGCCGTGCGGATGGTGGCGTCGGGAATGCCGAGTTCATGCGCCACCGCGATCGCCGCCGTCGCGTTGAGCGCGTTGTGACGCCCGGGCATCGGCAGCACCAGACCGGAAATCTCGTGCGCGGCGTCGGTCTTGCGATTGCGGAACACGACTTTGAACTGCGAACCGCCGTTCGCGGCCGTGAGATCGACGAGGCGCGCGTCGGCCTGCGGGTTCTCGCCATAGGTGATGATGCGGCGATCCTCGATGCGGCCGACCATGGCCTGCACCACCGGGTGATCGATGCACATCACGGCGAAACCATAGAACGGGACGTTCTCCACGAAGGAGCGGAACGCATCCTGCACGGCGTCGAAGGTCTTGAAGTGATCGAGATGCTCGGGGTCGACATTGGTGACGATGGCGACGTCGGTCGGCAGTTTCAGGAACGTGCCATCGCTCTCGTCGGCTTCCACCACCATCCACTCGCCGTCACCGAGCCGCGCGTTGGTGCCGTAGGCATTGATGATGCCGCCGTTGATGACGGTCGGATCGAAATCGCCGGCATCGAGCAGCGCCGCGACCATCGAGGTGGTCGTGGTCTTGCCATGGGTGCCGGCGATGGCGACGCAGCTTTTCAGCCGCATCAGCTCCGCCAGCATCTCGGCGCGGCGCACCACCGGAATGCGTTGCGCGCGCGCCGCCATCAGCTCGGGATTATCGCGCTTGATCGCGGTGGAGACGACAAGCACGTCGGCGCCGGTGACGTTCTCGGCTTTGTGGCCGACGGTGACCTTGATGCCCTTGTCGCGCAGCCGCACGACATTGGCGCCCTCGGAGGCGTCCGACCCCTGCACGGTATAGCCGAGGTTGCACAGCACCTCGGCGATGCCGCTCATGCCGATGCCGCCGATGCCGACGAAGTGGATGGGGCCGATTTCCCGCGGCAGTCTCATGTGGTTCCGTCTTCCCGCCAGAGTTC
>JBQCIZ010000526.1:0-2170 GCA_051953235.1 Nitrobacter sp.
AGCGTGAGATCCGGCTTGCGCTGCATCAGCCACAGGATCAGCGGCAGGAACAGCATCAGCACGATATAGAGCGGCAGCACGTCCATGTTGACCGGACGGAATTTCAGCAGCAGCGCCTGCACGATGGTGACATCGGGCTGCTTGAGAAAATCGAGAATGCCCATTTCTTCGGTGTAGAGCGGGTTCTCGAAGCTGGTGGCGACGTAGGAAATCTCGGCCAGGAAGATCGTGAACAGAAACACGTGCGCGACGTAGATCTGCCAGACCCGCTTGAGGATGCGGGCGCTCGCGACCACAAAGCCGCGATCGCTCATGGCGCGGCCGTAGACGAACGCCGCCGTATAGCCCGAGATGAAAATGAAGATTTCGGTCGCGTCGCTGAAGCCGTAGTTGCGGATCGTCAGCCAGGTGAACAGGTTCGGCGGCAGGTGATCGACGAAAATCAGCCACAGCGCCAGGCCGCGAAACAGATCGAGACGCAATTCGCGCTCACCGGGAGGCGGAGGACCGCCTACGGGACCCGGCGCCTTCTGCAACGGCGGCGCTGGCGGAGGCGCGCGATCCTTCACGGCACTCTCCGCGAGGCCACCGGCGGGTTGGTCGGTAACGGACGTCATTGGTTCCGTAAGCCTGAAAGCTGGATTGCGCGCGCCGGATTGGTTCGGCGCATCATGCCATAAGGCAGCGGCCACCTTCATAGAGCCGAACCGGTGGACGGTCCACGACGGCGGCATGAACGAGCCGGTTCCGCGCTCTGTGGCCGACAACTATGTTGAAATCGCGATCATCGGACGCCAGCGATTTGGTTCCCCCGGCGGCTTTGGGTATGCTGACGGCAGCTGGAAAAACCCGATGTATCGCGCCGTCACCCGTCAGATCGAAGTTACCGTCGAGCCGAATTTCATGCCGGAGCGCTCCTCCGAGGCGGAGCAGCGCTACTTCTGGTCGTATACCATCATCATTACTAATGCCGGCGCGGAAACGGTGCAGTTGCGGACGCGGCACTGGATCATTACCGATGCCACCGGCCGTACCCAGGAGGTGCGCGGCGAGGGCGTCGTCGGCGAGCAGCCAACCCTCGGCCCCGGAGAACGTTTCCAATATACCAGCGGCGTGCCGCTACCGACCTCCTCCGGCTTCATGACCGGGCGCTACCAGATGGTGACCGACCGCGGCGAGCGTTTCGAGATCGACATCCCGACCTTCTCGCTCGACAGCCCGCAGGCCAAGCGGACGCTGAACTGAGGTTCCGCACGCTTTAAGAGTTTTAATGTGGTCGTCCCAGCGAAGGCTGGGACCCATTACCCCTAGCCTGCATCGCAGGGACGCACGCGAGCAACAAGCGCTCATCCAATCACGACCGCTACGGAGTCTGGGTCCTCGCCTGCGCGAGGACGACGGGGCGCTACTCCACGCCCGCTTCCTGCGGCGTGAATTCGTAGACCGAACTGCAAAACTCGCAGGTCACCACGACCTTGCCGTCCTTCACCATGTCGGCGCGGTCCTGTGGGGCGAAGCGCGACAGCATTCCGGACACGGCCTCGCGCGAGCAGGAGCACTTGGCCTGTACCGATTGCGTCGGGAACACCCGCACGCCGCGCTCGTGGAACAGTCGGTAGAGCAGCCGTTCGCCCGACAGCTCCGGATCGATCAGTTCGATGTCCTCGACGGTGCCGATCAGCGACTGCCCCTCGACCCAGGCGTCGTCCTCCGCCACCTGATGCGCGGTGCTGCCTTCCGGCGCGTCGCCGGGATCGAGATCGGCCTGTCGCGCCCGCTCCGGCGCCTTGGGCAGGAACTGCAACAGCAGTCCGCCAGCGCGCCAGCGATGCTTCGGCTTGTCGCCGTCGCCGCCGCGCCATTCCTCGCCGACCGCGATGCGAACGCGCGTCGGAATCTGCTCCGAGCGCAGGAAATATTCATGCGCGGCGTCTTCGAGATTGCCGCCCTCGAGCGCGACCAATCCCTGATAGCGGCTCATGTTGGCGCCTTGATCGATGGTCATGGCCAGATGCCCACGGCCCAGCAGCGCCGCCGAGTCCTGTCCGTCCGCGAGCCGGGCCGCGTCGAAACGGGCATAGGCGCGCAGCCGATCGGGTGCCTGAAAATCGACGATCATCAGCGACACCGGACCATCGGTCTGGGTTTGCAGGATGAAACGACCGTCGAA
>JBQCIZ010000527.1:0-2517 GCA_051953235.1 Nitrobacter sp.
GTGCGTATAGCGCGCAAGCGCTGCGCCGGCGTCAGCGGATTCGCCAAGGCATTGCGCCAGCACCGCGGCATCCTCGATCGCCATGCCTGCGCCTTGCGCGGCAAACGGCAGCATCGCGTGCGCGGCATCGCCGAGCAATGCGATCGCACCGCCGTGCCAGGCGGGCAGGGAGGGAATCGTGAACAGCGCCCATTTGCGCCAGCCGCCGATGGCGCCGATCATCGCGCGCGCCGGTTCGGGCCAGCCCGCCGCCGCAAACTGTCGCGCGATCTGCTCGCCGTCACCGGGTTCGTTCCAGCCCGGTCCGCTTGCATTCCCAGGTACGATCGCGACAACGTTGATCTGCTGCCCGCCCGACATCGGATAGGCCACGAGATGCGCGTCGGGGCCCATCCAGAGTTTCACGCGAGGTGCGCGCAGTTCGGCGGGCAGTTGCGTCGCATCGACCGTGCCTCGCCACGCGATCAGGCCGGAAAACCGCGGGCGCGCCTGCGGAAAAAGCTGACCGCGGAGTGCCGACCATACGCCGTCGGCGCCGATCAGCGCCCACGCCGTCTCCTCGATGCGGGCCGGACCGGCGCGCAAACCGATGGTCACGCCGTCGTTGCCGGTCGTGGCGTCCTCGAATGCCATGCCAAGCCGCAGATCGATATTCGGATCGGCGCGAACCTGCTCCAGCAGCGACGCCTGCAGATCCGCGCGATGCATCACCCAATAGGGCGCGCCGTCCATCGCCGCAGCATCGCCAAGCGGCAGCCGGCAGATTTCGCCGCCGTACCGCACGCTCATGATGCCGACGGCATCGGGCACGAGCGCACGTGCGGACAGCCGTGAATGGAGACCGAGGTCGATCAGGATGCGGCTTGCGTTGGGCGACAGTTGCAGGCCCGCGCCGGCCTCTTCGAGGCGTTCGGCTTTCTCGACGACGATGACGCGAAAACCCTTGGCGGCAAGTGCAAGCGATGCCGTCAGGCCTCCAATTCCGGCACCCGCGACGAGGACGGTGCGCGACGAGGTCACAGGCAGGTCAGGCGACCCTGTCCTTCACCACGCATTCGGGAGGGCGCGCCTGTCCGGCGCCGAGGTCGCCCGCGAAACGATAGAGCGTCGAGCAGTAGGGACAGATGATCTCGTTGTCGTTGCCGAGATCCAGGAAGACGTGAGGGTGATCGAACGGCGGATTGGCCCCGACACACATGAACTCCCGCGAGCCGATCTCGATGACGGCGACGCCGCTATCGTTATGGAAGTGGGGGACGACGTGGTCGGACATGTTCTTCACCTTAGGGTCGCCGCGAGACAATGACGCGCCGAATACGCAACGACTTCGCGCCGCACCATACTGATGGGCGTGCCCGATTCCTAGCGGGCCGGAAACGGATTTGGATGTTTTCGTGGGTCAACTATCCATGCAAATTCGACACAATCCTGTCGTCTTGGAGAAGCCCTTCTTTCGTCGGGGCAGTTGTGTCTGAAAAACGGCATACCACCTTATGACTTACGACGAAGGCAGGCTTTCTACCGGGGATTCTCGCGATGTGGTGGCGAATCGGAAGCACGATGGCGGGGGCGGCGGTGTGCGCGATAGCGCTCGCCTTGCTGTGGCCGCATGCCAGCGATGCCGGCGCCGTATTGATGGCCCAGGACGATCCGGCACGCCTCTCTGATCTTCAATTGAATTCCGCCGTTCGGAATGATCCGGCGCTGATCGCGCGGAACATCGAGGATGCGCTTGTGACCGGTGATGCCGGCCTGGCAAAAAGTTTTCTTGATGTGGCAGAGGCCAACGGAATTTCGATCCCTGACGACATGTCCCGCCGCGTCGCCGATGCTGTCAGGGAAGAAAATTCTACCGGACATATGGCGAAACGATTCGTGACCGGGCTGGTCACGGGCAATGCCGACGATGGCGCCAGCCTGTCGGGCACGGTCGCGGGCGACCTGTTCGTGTTCGGTGATGTCCGAGACATCATCCGCGAGGGCAAGCATCTTGCGACGGGCGAAGACACCGACCGGCTGGTGCTGGGGCTCGCCGCGGCGGGGTTGGCCGTGACGGCCGCCACCTATGCCTCGGCGGGCAGTGCGGCGCCGGTCCGTGCAGGACTCACATTGGTCAAGGATGCCCGCAAGGTCGGCCGGCTCGGTGAGGGTCTGACCCGATGGGCGGGCCGATCCGCCCGCGAGATGGTCGATGCGCCGATGTTGCAGCAGGCCGTGGCAACGGGATCGCTGGCGCGGCCGGGCCAGACCGTCCGTGCCATCAAGGCCGCCTTCCATGCCGAAAAGGCGGGCGGGCTGGTGCGTCTCGCCAAGGATGTCGGCCGCGTCGGCGAGAAGGTGGGGACGCGCGGCGCGCTCGATACGCTGCGGATCGCCGAAGGGCCGAAGGATGTCGCGCGCGCGGCGCGGCTTGCCGAATCCAAGGGCGGCCAGACCCGCGCCATCATGAAGATTCTCGGCCGCGGCGCGCTGCTGCTCGCGGCCGGCGCATTCAATCTGTCGCTCTGGGTGTTCGGA
>JBQCIZ010000528.1:0-7921 GCA_051953235.1 Nitrobacter sp.
TAGGCCTCGGCGGTGGCTTCGCCGAAATCGCCCATGGAGCGGCCGACTTCGTAGGCATCCTCCAGGCCGTCCATCAGCATGTGATCGATGATGCGGTCATGGCCGACGCGATAGCCGGCGCGCGCCTTCGCCAGCAGGTAGGGGGCGTTGGTCATGCTCTCCATGCCGCCGGACACCACGATCTCGGCCGATCCAGCGTTGATGATGTCGTTGGCGAGCATGGTCGCCTTCATGCCGGAGCCGCAGACCTTGTTGATAGTGGTCGCGCCGGTGGCGTCGGGCAGCTTTGCACCGCGCGCGGCTTGCCGGGCAGGGGCCTGGCCTTGTCCGGCCGGCAGCACGCAACCCATGAAGACTTCGTCGATGCGCTCGGGCGCGAGGTTGGCGCGTTCAAGTGCGGCGCCAATCACATGACTGCCGAGCTTGTGCCCGCTGAAAGAGGAGAGCTCGCCCTGGAAGCGGCCCAGCGGCGTGCGCGCGGCGGAGAGAATGACAACGGGATCGGAACCGGACATGGCGTGCTCCTTGTCGTTGGCCGCCGGGAAGCGGTCAGAATTGAATGACAATCATCATATGATGCGGCGCGGAAAACGCAATGGTGCGACGCCCAATTTCCTGTGAGCGAAACTAGCGTTTGCGGTCGACGAAGGCTTGCATCAGCCGGGTCGGCTCGTCGGTCAGCCAGGAGCGCCCGAACACGCTAACGCTGAGATTGACAGATTCCGTCAGTGGCAGCTCTTCCCACTGTTTCAGCAGGGCTTTCTGGGAGCACAGCGCCTCGGGTCCGCATTCGAGCAGCATCTCAACGACCTTTTCCACTTCAGCGTCGAGCTGGCCTACGGCGGCCATCACGTCGATCAGCCCCCAGTTCAGGGCGGTCGGCGCATCGATCGTTGCAGCCGTCATCACCAGCCAGCGCGCGCGGCCCCAGCCAATCAGACGCGGCAGCAGTGCGGCGTGAATCACGGAAGGGATGCCGACGCGGACCTCGGGCATGGCGAATTTCGCGTCATGCGCCGCGACGCGGAAGTCGCAGGCGGCAGCGAATTCGAGGCCGCCGCCGAGGCACCAGCCCGGCATTCGCGCGATCACGGGCGCCGGGAAGGCGCGCACGGCTTCGCAGAGGTCGCGCAAGCCGGAGATGAACTTTTCCGCCGAGGGCTGGTCGAGTTTCGCCATCTCCTTGATGTCGGCGCCGCCGATCAGGCTCTTTTCGCCGTGACCGGCGATCACCAGCACCCGGATATCGCGGTCCTTCGCCAGCGTTTCCAGCCCCTCGCGAAGGCCGTTGATGACGGGCGTACCGAGGATGTTGAGCGAGCCCGCATTGGAGATCGTCAGCCGGACCACGCCGCGGGAATCGCGGTCGACGCCGCAGTAGGAATTCAGCATGGTCATGTGGGCTCTCGCGATTGGTTGTTTTTGGGGCAGGTATGCACCGTATTCCCGGCCAAATGGCCAGCTTGTCAAGCGGGCCGGGAGTCGCTCCAGATGCGGGTCGGCAATCTGGATGTTTCCGGATGCCCGGGATCCGGCCGGCTGCGAATAGGGGCAGCTTTTTCAAGCGATCCCTGCTATTATATGACCTTGAACATCTTATGGACCGCCGATGCGCTATTCGAAAGAACACAAGGCCGAGACCCACGCCCGGATCGTGAAGAATGCCTCCGTTAGGCTGCGGGAGCATGGCGCACATGGTGTCGGCGTTGCCGACCTGATGAAGGATGCAGGCCTCACCCATGGCGGGTTCTACGCGCATTTCGACTCGCGCGAGGCGCTGGTCGTCGAGGCTTTCGTCCACGCCATGGATCGCTCCACCGAGCGCTGGCGCAAGAAGGCCGAACTGACCCCGCCAGAAAAGCGATTTGCCTCGATCGTGGAGTCCTATCTGACCCCGGCCCATCGTGACGATCCCGGACACGGCTGCGCGGTTCCCACGCTTGCCGCGGAGATCGCCCGCGAGAGTCCGAAAACCCGCAAGGCGTTCGCCGTTAAGCTGGACGAGATGATCGAGATGCTTGCGGATCAGATACCCGACGTTCCGCGCAAGGCGGCACGCAAGCAGGCGATATCATCGCTCGCGACCATGATGGGGGCGATGGTGCTGTCGCGCGTCGCGGGAACCGGCGAGTTTTCCGATGAAATTCTGTCGTCGGGACGCGATGCCGTGCTCGACGGCGGTGCAGCCCCGAAGTCCGCTGGGAAGAAATCCCGCAAGAGCGTCGCGAAAAAGACCCCCGCGGCATAGAAG
Source organism: Nitrobacter sp. (assembly GCA_051953235.1). Taxonomy (GTDB): domain Bacteria; phylum Pseudomonadota; class Alphaproteobacteria; order Rhizobiales; family Xanthobacteraceae; genus Nitrobacter. The sequence goes on from JBQCIZ010000528.1 coordinate 2,252, forward strand.
GGCGGATTCCTCTTGGGCAAGGCGGGGCCGCGGAATTCTGGCCCGTCCCACCGTGTGCATTTTTGCAAATGGGTTGCGCGCAGAAGCCCTTTTCAAGACCCGAAAATACAGGTCAAGATATCGGAAACGGGCTCTTGGAAACGCGTCGGGAGGACACATGCGCACCATCGGACACTTTATTGGCGGCAAGAACGTTGAGGGCAAATCCGGGCGGTTCGCCGACGTTTACCAGCCGATGACCGGCGAGGTGCAGGCCAAGGTGGCGCTAGCGTCCAAGGCCGAACTTCGCGCGGCGGTCGAGAATGCCAAGGCGGCGCAGCCGGAGTGGGGCGCGACCAATCCGCAGCGCCGCGTTCGCGTCCTGATGAAATTCCTCGAGCTGGTGGCCAAGGAAAACGACTCGCTGGCCGAACTGCTGGCGCGCGAGCATGGCAAGACCATTCCCGACGCCAAGGGCGACATCTTCCGCGGCGTCGAGGTCGTGGAATACGCCATCGGCATTCCCGAGTTGATGAAGGGTGGCTACACCGAAGGCGCCGGTCCCGGCATCGACAGCTACTCCATGCGTCAGCCGCTCGGCGTGGTCGCCGGCATCACGCCGTTCAATTTCCCGGCGATGATCCCGATGTGGAAGTTCGCCCCGGCGATCGCCTGCGGCAACGCCTTCATCCTGAAGCCGTCGGAGCGCGACCCCGGCGTGCCGATGCGGCTCGCCGAGTTGATGCTCGAGGCCGGCCTGCCGCCCGGCATCCTCAACGTCGTCAACGGCGACAAGGAAGCGGTCGACGCCATTCTCGACGATCATGACATCTCGGCGGTCGGCTTCGTCGGCTCATCCGATATCGCGCAATACATCTATTCGCGCGCGGCCGCGACCGGCAAACGCTGCCAGTGCTTTGGCGGCGCCAAGAACCACATGATCATCATGCCGGATGCCGACATGGATCAATCGGTGGATGCGCTCGTCGGTGCGGGCTACGGTGCGGCCGGCGAACGCTGCATGGCAGTGTCGGTCGCCGTTCCCGTCGGCAAGACCACCGCCGACCGGCTGATGGAAAAGCTCATTCCGCGCGTGGAGAACCTCAAGATCGGACCATCGACCGACGGATCGGCCGATTTCGGACCGCTGGTGACGAAACAGGCGCTGGAGCGCGTCAAGAACTACGTCGAGATCGGCGTCAAGGAAGGCGCCAAGCTCGCCGTCGATGGCCGCGGCTTCAAGATGCAGGGCTACGAGAACGGCTTCTACATGGGCGGCTGCCTGTTCGACAACGTCACCAAGGACATGCGGATCTACAAGGAGGAAATCTTCGGGCCCGTGCTGTCCGTGGTGCGCGCGCAGAGCTTTGAAGAGGCGGTCGCGCTGCCGTCCGACCACGAATACGGCAACGGCGTCGCGATCTTCACCCGCGACGGCGATGCGGCGCGAGAATTCGCCTCGCGCGTTCAGGTCGGCATGGTCGGCATCAACGTGCCGATCCCTGTGCCGGTGGCCTACTATACCTTCGGTGGCTGGAAGCGCTCGGGCTTCGGCGATCTCAACCAGTACGGTCCGGACTCGGTGCGTTTCTACACCAAGACCAAGACGGTCACCTCGCGTTGGCCGTCGGGCGTCAAGGAAGGGGCCGAGTTCGCGTTCCACAGCAAGTGATCGGCAGCATCACGCATGCAGTTCGCGCTGACCGAGGATCAGACCGCCGTCCGCGACATGGCGCGCGATTTCGCCGCCGAGAAGATCGCGCCGTTCGCGCTGAAATGGGACGAGGAGAAGCATTTCCCCATTGATGTGATGCGCGAGGCTGCAAGCCTCGGCATCGGCGGCATCTACATCCGCGACGATGTCGGCGGCTCCGCGCTGACCCGTTTCGATGCGGCGCTGATCTTCGAGGCGCTGGCGCAGGGTTGTCCGACCGTCTCGTCGTTCATCTCGATCCACAACATGGCGTCGTGGATGATCGACGCGTATGGCTCGGACGAACAGCGGCACAAGTGGCTGCCAAGACTCTGCACCATGGAATTGCTGGCGAGCTATTGCCTCACTGAGCCCGGCGCCGGCTCGGACGCCGCGGCGCTGCGTACCCGCGCGGTGCGCGACGGCGATCATTACGTTCTCAACGGTCAGAAGCAGTTCATCTCTGGTGCCGGCGCCACGGATATCCTCGTCACCATGGTGCGCACCGGCGACGAGGGGCCTGGCGGCGTTTCGACCCTCGTGGTCGAACGCGATACGCCGGGCCTGTCGTTCGGCGCGAATGAACGCAAGATGGGTTGGAATGCGCAGCCGACCCGCGCCGTCATATTTGAAAATGCGCGCGTGCCGGTTGCCAACCGCCTCGGCCCGGAGGGCATCGGCTTCAAGATTGCAATGGCAGGGCTCGACGGCGGGCGGCTGAACATCGCCGCGTGCTCGCTCGGTGGCGCGCAGTCCGCGCTCGACAAGGCGCTCGGCTACATGAAGGAGCGCAAGGCGTTCGGCAAGCGGCTCGACGAATTCCAGGCGCTGCAGTTCAAGGTCGCCGACATGGCGACCGAGCTGGAAGCGGCGCGGACCTTTTTGTGGCGCGCGGCCTCGTCGCTCGACCGCAAGGATGCCGATGCCACCATGCTGTGCGCGATGGCAAAACGCTTTGCCACCGATGTTGGCTTCGATGTCGCCAATCAGGCGCTGCAACTGCACGGCGGCTATGGCTATCTCGCCGAATACGGCATCGAGAAGATCGTGCGCGATCTGCGCGTGCATCAGATTCTCGAGGGTACCAACGAGATCATGCGCCTGATCGTATCGCGCAAGCTGATCGAGGGCGCCCGATGACCTCCGCGGTTACGTCGAACGCGGAGCCCGATCTGATCGTGCGTCGCGAGGGCGGCGCGGGCATCATCCGTCTCAACCGTCCGAAGGCGATCAATGCGCTGACGCTCGAGATGACGCGAGACGTGGCTCGCGCGCTTGCCGATTTCGAGAAGGACCCTAGGGTTGGGCTGGTGTTGCTGGAGGGGGCGGGTGAGCGCGGCCTGTGCGCCGGCGGCGATATTCGCAGCCTCTACGACAGCTCGGTGGCGGGCGGCGATCTCGGCAAGGTGTTCTGGCGCGAAGAGTATGACCTTAACGCCTGGATCGCGCGCTATCCGAAACCCTATGTGGCCTTCATGGATGGCCTCGTGATGGGCGGCGGCGTCGGCTTGTCGGCGCACGGCAGCCATCGCGTCGTGACCGACCGGACCAAGGTGGCGATGCCGGAAGTCGGTCTTGGCTTTTTCCCGGATGTCGGCGGCACCTGGCTGCTGTCGCGCGCACCTGGCGAGATCGGAACCTATTTCGGATTGACCGGCCAGACCATGAATGGCCCCGACGCGGTCCATGCCGGGTTCGCCGACGCGGTGGTGCCATCGTCAAAGCTTCCCGCGCTGCGCGAGGCGCTGGTGAGCCTCGGCGCGGGGGTGGATTCGGCGCGCGTGAAGGCCGCCATCGCGGACTTCGCCACCGGCGAAACCTCAGGGCCGGTCGCGGCGCTGCGGCCGCAGATCGACACCTGGTTCGCCCATGGTCGAATGGACGATATTGTCGCGGCCTTGCATCGTGACGGTTCGGAACTGGCGCGGTCGACGCTTAAAATTCTCAACGAGAAATCGCCGCGCGGCATGGTGGTGACGCTGAAGCTGCTGCGGTTGGCACGGACGTCATCCACGCTGGAGGAGTGCCTCGTGCGGGAATACCGGGCCGCGCTGGCTGTCTTTGCCAGCGACGATTTCCGCGAGGGCGTGCGCGCCGCTGTCATCGACAAGGACCGCAATCCAAAATGGTCGCCGCCGCGGATCGAGGATGTTACACCGGAGATGATTGCGCCGTACTTTGCGAGCCTCGGCGCGGATGAACTCGTATTCGACTAGATAACAAGAACCCGACGGGAGAGCGGAACATGGCGACCATCGCATTCATTGGCCTCGGCAACATGGGCGGACCGATGGCCGCCAATCTCGTCAAGGCCGGCCACAAGGTGATCGGCTTCGATCTGGTCCAGGCCTCCAAGGATGCGGCCAAGGCGGACGGCGTCGCCATCGCCGACAGCGCCACGGCGGCGGTGAAGGATGCCGGTGTCGTGATCACGATGCTTCCGGCAGGCAAGCATGTTCTGAGCGTATGGAAAGAGATCGTCCCGGCGGTCGGTAAGACGACCCTACTGATCGACTGTTCTACCATCGACGTGGAGAGCGCCCGTCTCGCCCATGCCCACGCGACGGAGCGCTCGCTGCCGTCGGTCGATGCGCCGGTCTCGGGAGGGACGGGCGGCGCCAAGAATGCGACGCTGACGTTCATGGCGGGCGGCGAGGATTACGCCTTCGGACTGGCCAAGCCCATTCTGGAAGCCATGGGCAAGAAAATCGTCCATTGCGGCAAAGGCGGCGCGGGACAGGCGGCCAAGATCTGCAACAACATGATTTTGGGCATCTCGATGATCGCGGTGGGCGAGGCCTTCGCGCTGGCGGAAAAGCTCGGCCTGTCGCATCAGGCGCTGTTCGATGTCGCCTCCACCTCGTCGGGCCAGTGCTGGTCGCTGACCACCTATTGCCCGGTGCCGGGTCCGGTTCCGACATCGCCCGCCAATAACGACTACAAGCCGGGATTTGCATCCGCGCTGATGTTCAAGGATCTGCGGCTGTCGCAGGAGGCCGCGAAGGCGTCCGGCGCGAAGACGCCGCTCGGCGCGCACGCGGAAAGCATTTATGAGGCCTTCGACCGGGCAGGTCACGGCGGCGTCGACTTCTCCGGAATTATCCAGCACATACGCAGCCTCGCCGGAAAATAGAGTGGGGAATGCCATGACGACGTTTCAGGATGCCCGCACATTCCTTCTGAAGCATCGCAGCGACTACGATGCCGCCGTCAACGGATTCAAATGGCCCGATCCCGTGCCGTTCAACTGGGCGCTCGACTGGTTCGACGCCAGTCTCGCGACCGACCCGGCCAGCAAAACGAGAGCCGCGCTGTGGATCGTCGAGGCCGCCAGCGGCACCGAGACCAAGGTGACGTTCGAGGCGATGTCGCGGCGCTCGAACCAGGTTGCGAATTTCCTCCGCGCGCAGGGACTGAAGCGTGGCGATCATCTGCTGCTGCTGCTCGGTAACGTGGTGCCGCTGTGGGAGACCATGCTGGCCTGCATCAAGCTCGGCGTCGTGGTGATTCCGGCAACCACGCTGCTCACCACGGAGGAATTGCGCGACCGCCTCGATCGCGGCCGCGCCAAGGCGGTCGTCGCCTCGCAGGATCAGGTCGCGAAATTCGCGAGCCTCGGCGACGAAGGGCTGACGCGCATCGTCGTCGGCGCAACGGCGTCGCATGCGGGCTGGTTACCCTATGAAAAGACCGAGGACTCGTCCGATGCCTTCAAGGCGGACGGGCCGACCAATGCCGACGATCCGATGCTGCTGTATTTCACGTCGGGCACCACGGCAAAGCCGAAACTGGTGCGGCACAGCCAGCGCAGCTATCCGGTCGGTCATCTCTCGACCATGTACTGGATCGGCCTGCAGCCGGGCGATGTGCATCTGAACATCTCTTCGCCCGGCTGGGCCAAGCATGCGTGGAGTTGCTTCTTCGCGCCGTGGAATGCCGGCGCGACCATCTTCATCTGCAATCAGCCGCGCTTCGAGGCCAAGGGGCTGCTGTCGACC
>JBQCIZ010000529.1:0-4056 GCA_051953235.1 Nitrobacter sp.
GGGCGCCGGCAATCACGGAGCCGTCAGACTCCGCGGTTAGAATGACAATGAAGAACAGGCATCGGAAGAACAGGCTTCGATAGATGAGTGGATTCAAGGAACCGGGCTTCGCCGACCGTCAGAAAGCGGCGTTGGACGCGCGGAAAAACATGCTCAACAGATTTCGCGCCCAGCCGGGTGCCGACGACCCTGCCGTGAAGCAGCGGCGCGCCGAGCGCGAGGCTCAGGCCGCGGCGCGCGAGAAAGCGCGGCAGGCGCGCGAAGCCGAGAAGGCCGCACAAAAAGCGCGCGAAGCCGAAGCCGCAGCGGCTGCCGCCGCGCAGCTTGCGCGGGAGAAAGAAGAAGCTGCCGCCGCTGAAGCCGCGCTTGAAGCAGAGCGCAAGGCCGCGCGCGATGCGCGCTATGCCGCGCGGAAAGGCAAAAAGAAGCGATAGCCCAAGCGCGTGGCGGCAGGCGCCATCCGGCCGCCTGCCGCCAATGAGCGCCGACGCCTACTTGCTCATCTTGTCCATTTTGTCGTGCTTCTTCATGCCGTCCTTGGACATGGTGCCCTTCGACATGGTGTCATGTTTCATGCCGCCTTTGGACATGTGTTCCTTTTTCATTCCGTCATCATGACTCATCTTGTCCTGCGCGAATGCAACCGGCGCCAGCGCGAGGCCGGCCGAGACAACCGCAGCGAAGAGTCCAACTGAAATCGGTTTGCGCAGCATAGGTAGATCCTTTCCTTACAGATACGGCGACCATCGCCCGACTCCCTGTACGGCCTGGAACTGCCGACTGTTACGCGCCGTTATGATTTGTGCGGCGCAATATACCTTCACTTCCTTTTAGCGAAAGGATTGCGATAAGAGGGACAGGGCTGATCGGGCAATCGGGCGCCTCGTTCGAGGCGATGGAATTTGAAAGACACGCGTCATGCTCACACGCCGTCACGTCCTGGTCTCCGCCATCACCGCACCCGCAATCCTGCACTTCGGACCGGCACGTGCCGCGACCATCCTGAAAATCTCGCATCAATTTCCCGGCGGGACCGCCGACAGTGGTGACTTCCGCGATCGGCTTTGCCGCAAGTTCGCCGAAGCTATTTCAAAGCGAAGCGGCGACGAACTTGCGGCCGACGTTTATGCGGGCTCATCGCTGCTCAAACCAGGGGCGCAGTTCGAGGCGATGCAGAAGGGTACGCTCGACCTCAGCCTGTATCCGCTGCCCTATGCCGGCGGCGAAGTGCCGGAAACGAACATCGGCCTGATGCCCGGTCTGGTGACGACCTATGCTCAAGGCCAGCGGTGGAAGACCGCACCGGTCGGCAAGGCCTTGACCGATCTTCTCGCCGACAAGGGCGTCCTGTTGCTGACCTGGATCTGGCAGGCCGGCGGCGTTGCCAGCCGAGCGCGGCCGGTCGTCTCACCCGAAGACGCCAAAGGCCTGAAGATCCGCGGCGGATCGCGCGAGATGGATATGGTGCTGAGAACCGCTGGCGCAGAGGTTCTGTCCATGCCCTCCAATGAAATCCACAACGCGATGCAGAGCGGCGCCTGCGACGCAGGCATCACATCCTCGACCAGCCTGATCTCGTTCCGTCTTGCCGAGGTTTCAAAGAGCCTGACCTCGGGAGCGGGCCATTCCTACTGGTTCATGTGCGAGCCGCTGATGATGTCGAAGGCTGTCTTCGACAAGATGCCGAAGAAGCATCAGGATATCGTGATCTCGGTCGGAAACGAACTGGAAGCGTTCGGCCGGCACGGCGCACAGGATGACGATGTCGAGGTCGCCAAGGTCTATGAAAAAGCGGGCGCTATGGTCAGCGCGCTTGACGCCGCGACGGTGGACAAGTGGCGCGACATTGCCCGCGATACGGCATGGAAGGACTACAGCGCCAAGACGCCAACGGCGGCAAAACTCCTGACGCTGGCCAGCGACGTCGCCTCATAACCCGCAGAATCCGACGCGCGCAACGCAGAGCGGCGCCCTTCGCCTAGCTGCCTTCACTTAGCGGCCGCTTCGACCTCGGCGAGTTCGACACCTTCCTGCACGATGTCGCCGACCTTGCATTTGATCTTTTTCAGCACACCGGCATAAGGCGCGCGCAAGGTCTGCTCCATCTTCATCACTTCCAGCGTGAGGATCGGCGCGCCCTTCTCGAGCGTCGCGCCCTCCTCCGCCAGCAGCGCGACCACGGTGCCGGGCAGCGGCGCAACGATGCGATCCTCGCCGGCCTGTTCCTCATCGTCGCCGCCGAACGGATCGACCCAGTGCAGATCGAAGCGGCCGTTGCGGGTGCGCAAATAGAGTTCGTGACCCTCGACGACGGAAGCGACATGGCTGCGCAGACCGTCAAGCGAAAGCGACAAACCGCCGTCGGCATCCGGCACACAGGCGAACGCCAAATCCTGGTCCGCGATCCGGACCTGCGCCGGTCCATTACCGTAAGTGAGCGTGACCCGATGCTCGACCTGTCCCTGCCGGAATACGAAGTGCCGCTGTCGGCGGCCGACCGGCATCCATCCGGCACTTTGCCATGGAGAGGCCGCACGACCGGCGGCTTTCGCCTCAGCATCGAGGATCGCAGCGACGGCGGCGGCAAGCTCGGTCTCGCCCGGCGCAACTGACGTCTCGGTCAGCTCTTTCAGGTGACGTTCGATGAAGCCGGTATCGATCGCGTTGGCGCGCGTATCGGGATGGGTGATCAGCGCAGACAGGAACGGAATGTTGGTGACGATGCCGCGCACGTCGGTCTCGGTCAGCCCGCGGTTAAGCCGGCTGATCGCGGCCTCGCGGGTCGGCGCCCACGCGATCACCTTGGCCAGCATGGCGTCGTAGTTCGGCGACACCGTATCGCCCTCGCGATAACCGGAATCGATCCGCAATCCGTCGGTTTCCGCCGGTGTGCGCCAGGTCCTGATGCGGCCGACCGATGGCATGAAGTTCTTGTTGGGGTTTTCGGCGTAGACCCGCGCCTCGATAGCGTGGCCATTCAGCTTGATCTGATCCTGCGTCAGCGGCAGCTTCTCGCCGAACGCGACGCGCAATTGCCATTCGACCAGATCGACGCCGGTGATGAGTTCGGTGACGGGATGCTCGACCTGCAGGCGGGTGTTCATCTCGATGAAGAACACCTCCTTGCCGTCGGACACGAATTCGATCGTGCCGGCACCGACATATTTCACCGCACCGGCCGCCTTGCGCGCGGCCTCGCAGACCTTGTCGCGCTGTGCGGCATTGAGCGTCGGTGACGGCGCTTCCTCGATCACCTTCTGATGGCGGCGCTGCAGGGTGCATTCGCGCTCGAACAGCGACAGCAGGTTGCCGTGGCTGTCGCCGATCACCTGCACCTCGATATGCCGGGGATTGTCGACGTATTTCTCGATCAGCATCCGGTCGTCGCCGAACGCCGCCTTGGCCTCGCGCCGCGCACTCTCCAGCGCCGCCTTCAGCTCGGACGCCTCGCGCACCACGCGCATGCCGCGCCCGCCGCCGCCGGCCGATGCCTTCACCAGTACCGGATAGCCGGCTTTGTCGGCCGCCGCTGCCAAGGTCGCGTCGTCCTGCGCCTCACCGTGATAGCCGGGCACCAGCGGCACGCCGGCCTTCTCCATCAGCGCCTTGGAACCGGACTTCGAGCCCATGGCCGTCATCATGGCGGCGGTCGGGCCAACGAATACAAGACCCGCGTCGGCGCAGGCCTGCGCGAACTCGGCATTCTCGGACAGGAAACCGTAACCGGGATGAATGCCCTCGGCACCGGACTGGCGCGCCGCGGCGATCACCTTCTCGATGTTGAGATAGCTGTCGCGTGCGCGCGCCGGTCCCAGCAGCACGGCATCGTCGGCCATGCTGACATGCAGCGCGTCACGATCGGCTTCGGAGTAGACGGCAACGGTCCGCAGGCCCATGGCGCGGGCGGAGCGGATGACGCGGCAGGCGATCTCGCCGCGATTGGCGATCAGGAGCGTGTTGAAACGGCGATACTGTGGAGCTTTGGCCATGATTACATCCTGAACAGGCCAAATTTCGTCGGTTCGATCGGCGCATTCGCCGCCGCCGACAATCCAA
>JBQCIZ010000530.1:0-8119 GCA_051953235.1 Nitrobacter sp.
TTCCGCCTTGGCATGCGTGTCGTCAGACGTCTGCAGGCCGCGGATCAATTCCAGCAGCGCCATCACGGGCACCGGATTGAAGAAATGCATGCCGATGAACCGGTCAGGCCGGTCGGTCGCGGTTGCGAGCTTCGTGATCGAGATCGACGAGGTGTTGGTAGCGATCAGCGCCTGCGGCCGCAGGATCGGACAGACATCTTTCAGGATCTTGAGTTTCAGTTCCTCGTTCTCGGTCGCAGCCTCGATCACGAGATCGCACGACGCGAGCTTCGCGCGATCCGTCGTGCCGGCAATGCGCGCAATCGCCGCGTTGCGATCGGCGTCGGTCATCTTCTCTTTCTTGACAAGGCGATCGAGACTGCCGTTGACCGTTGCGAGCCCCCGTGCCACGGCGGCGTCGGAAATATCCACCATCACCACCGGAAGACCCGCGGCTGCGCTGATCTGGGCGATGCCGTTGCCCATGGTCCCGGCGCCGATGATTCCAACCGTTTCGATCATGTCCAAGAATCCTTTCATCTCCGGCCTGCGCCATCGTTCCCGCCCCTTTTGGCAGGCCGGCAGGGCCGCTGCAATTCCTTTGAACCGGCATCAGGAAGGGTAAAGCGACCGACAAAAAAGCCCCGCCGGTACCGGCGGGGCTTCGATCCCAGGAATGCTGAAAACGGCTGCGTCAGCCCTTCATGCACTTGTCGACCGAACTCTTCTTGGCGGCGCCCGCAAGGGGCTTGCCGTCAGCGCTCTTGGCGTGATCCTCGCAGCACTTCTTCATGAAGCTGGCCTTGGCGGCGCCGGCCAGTGGCTTGCCGTCGGCGCTCACTGCGTTGCACGACTGTGCGAAGGCGGGACCGGCAGCAAACATACCGAGGACGGCGACGACGGAAAGAACTTTCATGGGAGGCTCCCTTTGGAAAAAATTGACATTGTCAGCCTAGCTGAACCGGCGAAAGTCACAATGCCCGACCGGCGCGCTGCACATCGAAAAGCCAGTTGACACGGCCGCTGGGCTCTCCGGAATTCGGCACGGATGTCGTCGCTGCAACGAGTCAATGCCGCTTGAAATACTGCACCTCGCGCTCGTGCTTTTCGGCGGCCGCGCGCGATCTGAACGTACCGAGATTGCGGCGCCGGCCGGTCTTCGGATTCACCTTGCGCGAGTACAGCCGATACTCGCCAGACTTCAGTTTACGGATCATGGCATGGCCTCGCGCCGATCCAGAGCAACCCTCCGGGGGTCAATCAGTTCCGGGCGGAGCTTCGATTCTGCGGCGCGTTATCGCGTCGGACCGCACCTGATCTGTCAGCGGTCGATCGTTTGATCGCACTCCGGGCTCAGGCCCGGCGCATCAATTTCAGCACCGCCGTGAGCCGGACGCTGCGCTTGCCGACAAGCGCAATGGCTTCAAGTTCGGCCCCGTCGCCGCTGCAAGTCCCGGAAAATCCGATGCCAACCTCGTGGCCGCCGAAGATCGGATTTTCGCCGACGGCGGGCGTGTGCTCCTGATTGAGGATCTGGCCTTTCCAGCGGCCATCCGCCGACGTGTATGTGCCGAGATAATAGAACGAGGCATCGCCGCCGAGGATACGACCGTCGTGCAACAGCATGACGCCGGTCAGGCCGCCCTCGACGCCATCGAGCGTCTTGATGCGGATTGAGTAAAGCCCGTTGACGATACCGCCCTCACCCATCGCCCCCGCGATCGGCATGATTTCCTCGTCGATCGGGGTCATCACCGACCGGAAAACCGACCCGGGCAACTCGACAATGGCGCCCTCGAAACGAAGGATCTCACCATCCGCCGTACCCCTGGCACGCAGGGTGGCGTCGTCGGTCCCCGCCAGGGAGCGATAGTTCATATCGTCATTGTGGCGCACAGTCTTGATCTCGGTGGTGAACACGCCATCGGTCTCGTCATAGGTACCGATATGCGCAAACACCGAATTGCCGCCAAGCATCCTGCCGCCGTGCATGTACATCACGCTGCGGCCAGCCGCACCGTTCAGTTCGAAACGAACCTTATAAAACCCCTTCAACGTGAGCCCCCACGCGCCGTCCAGGATACTGCGCTATACTTGATCTCGCCGACAAGTTGATTGCACGATTGCAGCCATTCCTCTCTGGAGACCCCTTATGCACGGAAAAGTCATCGTCATCACCGGCGCGTCCGGTGCACTGGGCAAAGTGGTCGCAGGTGCCGCCATCGCGCGTGGCGCCCGGGTGGCCGGCATCGATCATGCCGCTGCAACAACCGGCGCAACCGCCGAGCGGATCGAGTTCGGCGGCGTCGATCTGTCCGATGCCGCGCAGGCAGCAAAGGCTATCGACGCGGCCGCATCGCACTTCGGCAAGCTCGATGCGCTCATCAATATCGCCGGATCGTTTTCGTTTGAGACTGTTTCCGAAGGCGATCCGAAAACATGGCAGCGTCTTCACACCATCAACGTCATGACGGCCGTGAACGCGTCACGAGCGGCTATCCCGCACCTGGTCGCATCCGGCGCCGGATGCATCATCAACATCGGCGCGATGGGAGCACTGCAGGCGGCGGGCGGCATGGGCCCCTACGCTGCATCGAAGTCCGGTGTGCATCGTCTGACCGAAGCGCTGGCCGCTGAACTGAAAGGCAAGGTCACCGTCAATGCCGTGCTGCCTTCGACCATCGACACGCCGGCCAATCGCCGGGACATGCCCAATGCGGACTTCTCGGCATGGGTGACCGCGGACGAACTCGCAAACGTCATCCTTTTTCTTGCGAGCGATGCCGCGAGCGCGGTGACCGGTGCGCTACTGCCGGTCCGTGGACGCGTTTGAACCTGCGTTCGAGCGTATACGAAGGTCTTCCCTCCCTATGCGCAGAGGTAACCTGATCTTAAGGCCCTTATCATTCACTTAAACGGAGGTATCGGCATCGCTTTACTACCCCTGCGCGCGGCTATAGACGAACGGAACTTGTCGTGACCATTCCTCTTCCTCGGAATTTCCTGCAGGAAAACCAGAGCATGCACGTGCGACGCAGCAGCTACGGCTATGAAGATCTGCTGGCCTGCGGCCGCGGCGAAATGTTCGGCCCCGGGGAGCCGAAACTGCCGCTGCCGCCCATGCTGATGTTCGACCGCATAACGGAAATCACCGAGAACGGCGGCAAATACGGGCGTGGGTTCGTGCGCACCGAACTCGACGTCAAGCCGGACCTCTGGTTCTTCCGTTGCCACTTCCAGAACGATCCCGTGATGCCGGGTTGCCTCGGACTTGATGGCCTCTGGCAGATGGTCGGTTTCTACCTGGTCTGGCTTGGCCGCGATCAGCACGTGCGGGCCCGCGCGCTCGGGCTCGGCGAACTGAAATTCACCGGACAGATCCTGCCGCACGTCCGCAACGTCGCCTATACCGTCGACATCAAGCGCGTGATGCGCTCGAAACTGGTGATGGCGATCGCGGACGGCACGGTGTTCGCCGATGGCGAAGTGATCTACCGCGCCAAGGACCTCCGGCTCGGGCTGTTCAAGCACCTGCCTGGCCTGCCCGATTAGTCCCTCGGTTCGCCCGTACCCGATCAAATTCGACTGCGTTTGCTGCCCGGCCCGCCGGCGATCCGGTAAACTTGCCTGAGTCGCCGGAGCCACCGCCTTGGAAACCTCGCTCTACCTTCCCGTGAAGCGCCACCTCGAAAGCCTTGGCTATACTGTCAAAGGCGAGATCGGCGGTTGCGACGTGGTGGCGCTGAGCGGCAACGATCCGCCGGTCGTGGTAATCGGCGAACTGAAACTCAGCTTCAACCTCGAGCTGATCCTGCAGGGCGTCGAACGCGCCCGCGCCTGCGACGAGGTCTGGCTCGCCGCCAAACTCTCGGTGCGCGGCAAAGGCCGCGAAAGCGACGCGCGCTATCGCAACCTGTGCCGAAGGCTCGGCTTCGGGATGCTGGGCGTGACCGACCGCGGCGGCGTCGAGGTGCTAGTCGCGCCCTCGACGATCAGTCCGCGCCGCAATTCGAAAAAGCGATCAAGGCTGGTTACCGAGCACAAGCGCCGCAAGGGCGATCCGGTGGCCGGCGGCAGCACGCGGACGCCGATCATGACGGCCTATCGCCAGCAGGCGCTGGCTTGCGCCGCCGCGATGACCGCGGGGCCCCGTCATGTGCGGGATCTCAGGCCTGACAACCCCGACGCAGGGAAGATCCTGCTACATAACGTTTACGGCTGGTTCGACCGCGTCGAGCGCGGGGTCTACGCCCTGACCGACGCGGGCCATGCCGCGCTGAAGCGTTGGCCGGAATACTCAGCCGAAATGGCGCAGCCCGCCTGACGCTGTCAGGAGAACGGAGGGCACGATGATCCTGGTGACCGGAAGCGTCCTCGCACATCGAGAGACCTTCGATGAAGTCCGCAGGCTGAGCCTCGAGCATGTCAATCGCTCACGCACCGAACCCGGCTGCATGTCGCACGCCGTTCACGTCGATTGCGACAATCCGCTGCGGCTCGTTTTCATCGAACAATGGGCCGACCGGACCGCGCTTCTCGCTCATTTCGCCGTGCCCGCCTCGCGGGAGTTCGTCCGCGCGCTACGGCAACTCGCAGCCGGGGCCACAACGCTTGAGATTTACGATGCGAGCCCGCTTGAAAAGCTGTGAGCGCGTCAAAATGCATGGCTGTATTGCCACACCAAATCCCATATTGCGATGCAGCATCGAGTCTCCTAGGTATGCGCCAACCCATTGAGGCGACCGATGAGCGAAGACTGGCAGACGAAATACGGCACCCGGCGCGTTCGCCGCGATCCTCCGACGCTGGAGGAGGCCATTTTCGCGGCCACCGGCATCACTGACGATCTCGACTCGCAGGCTGAGATCGCTGCCGCGCTGATGGGCATGCCGCTTGATGTCGTTCAGACCGAAGTGAAGAAGGCTGCTCGCGCGGCGGTTCGGTCGCCAACCACCCGAGTCATTGCCGGCGAACAGGGCGCACAGCGCTCCGTCGTGGTCGAGCGCCGCGTCGTCCGCCGTTTCGGCAACGACAAGCGAATCTGATCGATCGCGCTGCGCGCAGCACAATCCATTTTCAGGCTTAAATCGTTATCGCCGCGGATCGCGTTCGCGGCTACGCAGCCTCGATCGACTTCAGGGACGTCCCGTGAGAGATCGATTGGCCAGCAAGAGCCGGCAAGGCCAGCGGGGTAAGATCGATGGTGCCGGTGGTTTCGCCCTGACGGAAGGTCAGACGCGCACCGAACTTCTGCGCCAGAGCCCGCATCGCCTCGTTGCTGTAGCCCGTGGTGATGCGCAGCCGCTCATACCCCCGCCCCTCCGCCTCGGTGATCAACCGGCGGAACAGGATGCTGCCGAGCCCCTTGCGGCGAACGTGATGCTCAACACTGAAAGCGATCTCCGGCAGCCCGTCGTATGAAGTATCGGGCTGATGCAGTTCTGCGGCCGCAAGAACCTGCTCGTCCTCGACATAGGCGACCACGACAGTGCCGTCGGCAAGGCAGCGTTCGGCATAGGATTCGATGAACTTCTCGTCGATCGCTCCGTTGAAGCGATCGCGACGGCTCTCTGCGTCGAGGCGCAGCAAATGCGCGCGCAGCAGCGGCATCTCTCGCGCCGTCAATGTCCGAATGGTACCCCGCCCGATTGGAGCATGTGGGGCCGATACAGCCGTCATGGTCATTCTCCTCGTAAATCCCTCCGAGGAGGCGTCGAATCCCTAGGGCTCTAATATTGTGCGCCGCACCATAATATTCAAGACTTTAAGCAAATCGGAATCGCGGCAGAAAGCCGCTATCCACCGTCATAAATAGTTAAAAACGTTAACTTTTCAGCAGATCACAGAACCATCTGGGTCTGGGTCACCACCGCGACCAACTTGCCCTCCTCGGTCTGCAGGCGGGTTTGCCAGACTTGGGTGCGGCGGCCACGATGAACGGGCGTCGCCACGGCAATGACGGTCGTTCCCTCCTTCGCGCCGCCGATAAAGTTGGTCTTGCTCTCGATCGTGGTGGTGCCTTTCGCCTCGGGAGGCAGGTTGATGACGGTTGCTGCGGCGCCGACCGAATCCGCAAATGCCATCACCGCGCCGCCGTGAATGGTGTGGCCGGCGGTGCAGAGATCGGGCCGCACCACCATGCGCGCCACGACGCGATCGAGGTCGGCTTCCGTGAACGTCACGCCCTTGAGTTCCGCGAACGGCATCTTCATTGACTGGATTTTCTCAAGCGGCGTCATCCAAAACTCCCTGGCTCAGCGCGGGTGACAAGTGCTCCATTATTCCGCATATCGTCGGCATGCGCCACTTCCCTCCCCGCCGCATCGTGTGCCTGACCGAAGAGACGGTGGAGACACTCTATCTGCTCGGCGAGCAGGATCGTATCGTCGGCGTTTCCGGCTACGCCATTCGCCCGCCGCAGGTCCGCCGCGAGAAACCGCGCGTGTCCGCATTCATTTCCGCGGATGTCCCGAAAATTCTCGCGCTCGAACCCGATTTGGTGCTGGCATTTTCCGACATGCAAGCGGACATCGCCGCCGCGCTGGTTCGCGCCGGCATCGCGGTTCACGCGTTCAACCATCGTGACATCGCAGGCATTCTCGCGATGATCCGCACGGTCGGCGCACTGGTGGATGCTGCCACACGTGCAGATGCGCTCGTTGCACAATACGAGCGGCGCCTCGCAGACATTGCTGCGATCAGGCGCGCCGGCCCGCGCCCAAAAGTCTATTTCGAGGAATGGGACGATCCGCTCATCAGCGGCATCGGCTGGGTCTCCGAACTAATCGGAATCGCCGGCGGCGACGATGTTTTTCCGGATTTGCGACAGCAGAAAGCAGCAAAAGATCGTATCGTCACGCTGGATGCCGTTCGCGCAGCCATGCCCGACATCATCCTCGCTTCCTGGTGCGGCAAGAAGGTCGTACCGGAAAAAATCCGGCAGCGGCCGGGCTGGAGCGAGATTCCAGCCGTGCGCAACGGTCGCATCGTCGAGATCAAGTCGCCGCTGATCCTGCAGCCGGGCCCCGCGGCCCTGACCGATGGCCTCGACGCCATCGTTGCGGCTTTGTGGCAAACCCAAGGCAACTAGCGAGGCAACCAGCAAGGCAGACTATAACGGCTCCACGCCGCACCATTCCGCGATAAACAGCGCCGTCGCCTTGGTCGATTTCCGCAACGACTCCAGATCGACATACTCGTTGAAGCCGTGCATCGCTGCCCCGCTCGCACCGAAGCACAGGCTCGGGATGTTGTAGTTCAAGCCGTAGAAGCGCGTGTCGGTGAGCGCGGTAAAGACGAGATCGGGCGTCGCGCCGCCATAAACGGCGTTGTAGGCCTTTCCGAACGCCGCTTCCGGTGCAGCCGAGTCCTTCAGCTCATAGCCTTCCGACAGAAAACCCGACCATTCCACCCGCGGTGGATTGTTCGACAGAAAGCGGTGATCGCGCGCGGCCGCCGACACGCAGGCCAGGATTTCCGACTGCGCATCCTTCACCGACCAGCCGGGCAGAATGGCGATGCGGCAATCGACATCGCACCATGCCGGGACGCTCGAAGCCCAGTCGCCGCCCTTGATGATCCCCGGGTTGAAATTGATCGGGTGATTGACCGCCTTGAAATGCTTGTCGTTGGCAGCCCGCCTGTTCCAGTCCTCCTCGAGCTTTTCGAGCGCATGGATGAGATGATAGGCCGCCGTGATCGCGTTCGAACCGGAGCCTGCCTCGAACACGTGCACAGGAAAGCCGCGCACTCTGAGGCGAAACCAGATTACGCCGACTTGCGAGCGCACCATCTTGCCGTCCGTCGGCTCGGGGATGAAACAGGCATCGGCGCGATAGCCACGCTGCAAGGTCGAAAGCGCGCCGGCACCGGTGCTCTCCTCCTCGATCACGGACTGGAAATGAATCCGCCCGGTCGGCTTCAATCCCGCCGCCTTGATGGCGTCGAGCGCATAGAGCGCGCCGATGGTGCCGGACTTCATGTCGCAGGCGCCACGTCCATACATGCGGCCCTCCTTGACGACAGGCGAAAACGGCGGCGTTTCCCACATGTCGAGCGGACCGACCGGGACCACGTCGCAATGCCCCTGCAGGATCAGCGATTTTCCCGCGTTGTTGGATGGGCGATAGGTCCCGACCAC